>NZ_JAKJSN010000022.1:0-98029 GCF_050337005.1 Photobacterium japonica
TTGTTCGTAAGAACAGTCCATTATATCATTTATTGAAGGTTGAATTGTGCCATCCGGTAAGATTACAAAACCATCGAACCCCCAAAAACGATATGAGCCGGAAAATATCTTACTAACACATTCAATAGCATGTTTCCGTGCCACAAGCGATAGGCCGTCTAATTCGACTGATGGAATACCTAACGCGAAAACATCCCCCGCTGAGTTAATCGAAGATTTATTTGATTGGCTCATACCTCTCCTTGGAAATATAACGCCGTTTAAGCGAAAAATTGGCATTGGCTAGACTGCGCGAAGCGCAAGCCAATGGTAACTTTTCCGACTTTAAAACACTTTTTTTATATGCCAACATGCTGATCACATAATTCAACTTTTTCAGATGTGATAAACCTATCACCAGCATTCGTCTTTATATGAACTTTAAAAAAACCATCTTGTTGAAATGGGCTACCAACTTCTGAGAGTAGAATACCATCTAATATAGTTGGATTACCCTCAAAAGGAATTTCAACGACTTCATATGAAAAACAACCATAAAAGACAATACTTCTCGGCTCGAAAATATTATTTTTCCAGTCAATAGGATATTGAACATTGAAGATCAATACATCTTTTATCGGGATTTCTACAACAGACTCTATTTCTGAGTCGTGCCAGAATATTTCATTAAATCCTTGCATATTCACCTTGGTATATAACAACTTTATATATGGAATTATTCTACGTTACAACTCTATACGTGACCGTTAGCATATACCTATTCCATTGGTAAAAAGGTGATAAATATCATATATTTAATTTATCAGTGCAAACATCTTATTTAGCCACATCACCATTTGCCGTCCCAACACAAATTTCAAATACAAAAAAACGGGCCTTTCGGCCCGTTTCTCATTTATGCTTGTTTTCCGTGTAACGGGGAATTATTCCCAATCAAGGATTACTTTGCCTGACATACCAGAACGCATCACATCGAAGCCTGCTTGGAAGTCATCGATCTTGTAGTGGTGCGTAATGATTGGTGTTAGATCCAGACCAGACTGGATCAATGACGCCATCTTGTACCAGGTTTCAAACATTTCACGACCGTAGATACCTTTGATCACCAAGCCTTTGAAGATCACTTGGTTCCAATCGATACCCATGTCTGATGGTGGAATGCCCAGCAGGGCAATACGGCCACCGTGGTTCATGGTTTTCAGCATAGAGTTGAATGCAGATGGGTTACCTGACATTTCAAGGCCCACATCGAAACCTTCTGTCATGCCCAAATCGGCCATTACATCTTCCAGCTTCTCTTCTGCCACGTTAACCGCACGGGTTACGCCCATCTTGCGCGCTAAATCCAAACGGTATTCGTTCACGTCAGTGATCACAACGTGACGTGCGCCTACGTGTTTTGCTACCGCTGCCGCCATGATGCCGATTGGGCCAGCGCCGGTGATCAGTACATCTTCACCCACTAGGTCGAAAGACAGCGCAGTGTGTACCGCGTTACCGAACGGGTCAAAGATAGACGCTAGGTCGTCAGAGATACCTTCAGGGATCTTAAATGCGTTGAACGCAGGGATCACTAGGTATTCAGCAAACGCACCTTCGCGGTTTACGCCCACACCGATGGTGTTACGGCACAGGTGAGTACGGCCGCCACGACAGTTACGGCAGTGACCACAAGTGATGTGACCTTCGCCAGACACGCGGTCGCCAATAGCAAAACCACGCACTTCCTGACCGATAGCCACAATCTCACCCACGTATTCGTGGCCCACAACCATAGGCGTAGGAATCGTCTTTTGTGACCACTCATCCCAGTTGTAGATGTGTACGTCGGTACCACAGATCGCGGTCTTCTTGATTTTGATCAGGATGTCGTTGTGACCCATTTCAGGTTTATCAACCTCGGTCATCCAGATGCCTTCTTCAGGCTTTAGCTTTGATAGTGCTTTAATTTTCATTATGTTTTCTCACTACTGCCCCGCGCAATGCGAAGCAAAGAAATCTTCTGTGTGTGTTTGTCGCGCTCAATGACGCCACATCTCTATTTTAATGTATTCATCTAGATGCTTCGCTCTCTGGCTAGGCTATGAATTAGATGATGCCCATGTCGCGGCCTACTTCGATGAACACATCGATCGCGCGATCAAGTTGTTCACGGCTGTGCGCAGCTGACATTTGTGTACGGATACGCGCCTGACCTTTTGGTACCACTGGGAATGAGAAACCTACCACGTAGATGCCTTTCTCCAGTGCGCGCTCAGCAAATTCTGCTGCTACTTTTGCATCACCCAGCATGATTGGAATGATTGCGTGATCCGCACCGCCCATAGTGAAGCCTGCGCCTTCCATACGTGCACGGAAGTGTGCCGCGTTATCCCATAGGTGATCACGCAGTGAACCGCTTTCAGCCAGCAGATCCAACACGCGTAGAGACGCCGCAACAATCGCAGGTGCCACAGAGTTAGAGAACAGGTACGGACGAGAACGCTGACGCAACCAGTCAATCACTTCTTTCTTACCTGAAGTATAACCGCCTGACGCACCGCCCATGGCTTTACCTAGGGTACCGGTGATGATGTCGATACGCTCAATCACGTCGTGGTATTCATGTGTACCGCGACCGTTCGCGCCCATGAAGCCGACTGCGTGAGAGTCATCAACCATGACCAGTGCGTTGTACTTGTCTGCCAAGTCACAGATAGCAGGCAAGTTTGCCACGACACCGTCCATTGAGAACACGCCGTCAGTCACGATCAACGTGTGACGTGCGCCAGCTTCTTTAGCGGCGATCAGCTGTGCTTCTAGCTCTTCCATGTTGTTGTTGGAGTAGCGGAAACGCTTCGCTTTACACAAGCGAACACCATCAATGATAGACGCGTGGTTTAGGGCGTCAGAGATGATCGCATCTTCTGCGTCTAGGATGGTTTCAAACAGACCGGTGTTTGCATCGAAGCACGAGGTGTAAAGGATCGTGTCTTCCATACCAAGGAAAGTCGATAGCTTCTGCTCTAGGGCTTTGTGAGAATCTTGTGTACCACAAATGAAGCGAACAGAGGCCATGCCGAAGCCGTGCTCATCCATACCCACTTTCGCTGCTTCAATCAGCTCAGGGTGGTTAGCCAGACCTAAATAGTTATTTGCACAGAAGTTCAACACTTCCGCACCCGTGCTGATTGATACAGACGCTTTTTGCGCCGATGTGATCACACGTTCAGACTTGTAAAGACCTTCAGCTTTTACTTCTTCTAATTGCTGATTGATTTGATCGTAAAATGCAGCAGACATGATGTTCCTCTCAAGATTCTTTTATTGCCGATGCGGGCTGTTTTCCCTGTGAATTAAGGGTTTTACCACATTCGACCAAGGCAAACAGGATACTCTGTCTCCCTTTTAATAGTTCCATTAAACAGTTTATGTTCATTTCACTGGATTTAGTCGGTAATCATTTTAATCAAAGCGCATTCAGACTATTATCCCTTCCACTGGAAAAGGACTCTTGCCCCATGAACACTAATAAACTGATTGCCCTTATGCCAGAACTGGCGATCTTCAAAATCGTCGTGGATGAAGGCAGCTTCACGGCTGCGGCCAAAAAACTGGGCGTGACCCCTTCCGCCCTGAGTAAACAGCTTTCACGCCTTGAACATACCCTGTCAGCCAAGCTGCTTGAACGCACCACCCGCAAGTTGGTGATCACCGAATCCGGCAAGGGGATTTACAACCAGTGCTGTACCCTGCTGGAAGCCACCAAACAAGCAGTGGAGTTCACCAGTTCTGAACATGCCGTGCCTTCTGGTTCGCTCACGGTAGCTGCGCCCAAAGCCTTTTTGAGCATTGTACTGCAGCCGATGGTGAAACCTTTCCTGACCCAATACCCGGATGTTGAACTCAAGCTTAAAGCCACCGATGGCGAGATTGATTTGATCTCTGAAGGTATTGATGTGGTGTTTCGCTTAACAGAAAAGCCGACTGAAGGCTTGGTTGTGAAGCACATGGGGAAAGTCAGCCTGCGTTTGTGTGCCAGCCCGGATTATCTGGCAGAACGCGGCACGCCGGTTCACCCAACGGATCTGCGTCAGCATGATTGTTTGTACTTGGGCGAAACCACCACAGATCATATCTGGGACTTCGTGCAAGACAACGAAGCCCACACCGTTGCGGTAAAAGGTCGCTATGCGGTGAATCACTCACAAATGCGCTTAAAAGGCGTGATTGACGGCTTTGGTATCGGCATTTTCCCGGACTTTGTCATCAAACAAGCCTTAGCTGACGGCCAAGTCAGCCCTGTATTGGCGGATTGGACGATCAAAGGCAACTACCAAGGTGACATTGCCTTACAGTTTGCCCAGACCAAGTTCATGCCAGCCCGTTTACGCGTGTTTATTGATTACGTGGCTGCGCACCTGTCTGAGTACACGGTTTCTTAATCGGCGCCATCAGGCAGTTCGGTATATACTTGCAAAGACACAATACTAAGAACAAGACACCGTCTCGGCTTTGATCCCCTTTGACAGGATTGTCGTTAATTATGAATGCGTGAAGTGATAACGGGCTCCCCCATCACTTCGCTCTCTCACTCCCTTACCGTTATGCAAGTAAGGAAACGACGATGAAACTTTGGCTCGTGTTCGGTTTACTGTTGACCTCTTCACTGTGCGGCTTGATTGCAACCGCGCAGGCTTACCCGATGGACTCCATGCACTGGAACCATCGCAGCATCCTCTTCTTTGCCCCAGTGCATGATCAGCACGTCAAAACCTTCGTGAAAGAAACCCTGATGAATAACTGCCAATTAAAAGAGCGGGATATTCAAGTTATCGTGATCACCCAAGATGGCTACAACAAACCGGATAACCTGTTTAGTCCTGAAGAAATCACGTTGCTGACGAAAAAATACGACATTGCCACCGATAGACATACCGCCATTCTGGTGGGCAAAGATGGGCAGGAAAAACACCGTTGGGGAGAAGAAACCAATTGGCAGTACATCACGTCACTGATTGACCGCATGCCGTTAAGGATCAAAGAGATGGCATACATGCCAACAGGGCGCTGTTCTATCTAGCGCACGCGTTTTGAACACGGCCGCACTCTACGCCCCTTGCTACGCCTCTAAAATTTAACGGAGGAGGATTTTCTTTATTGCCAAAAGCAGTATGGTAGATGTTGATATTCATATTGATACTTTTCCAATGACTCTATAGGCAATACAACAATGACCAATAAGCCCTTTTTCTATCATGGACAAGACCCGAACTGGGTAGCAATCACCGAACATCAGCTGCATTTAACCCTTGCCAGTGAAGCCGACACGCTCATCTCCACCATCTTTGTGCGGTGCGACCCTGACAATGAAGAAGAACTCATCGACATGACACGCGGTGAGCAACGCAATCGCCTGCAATATTGGCATGCGAGTATCCCGCTCAATAACGACCAACCCATTACGCACTACTGTTTCAAAATCATGCAAAACAGTCGTCAATGGTGGTTACACGGTAACGGTGTGAGCCCACGTGTACCGGGGCGGGAAAGCCATTTCAAATACAACCGTGTCCACCAGCCGCCCGCATGGATGCAATCTCAGGTTTTCTACCAAATTTTCCCGGACCGCTTCCACAATGGCGATCCGTCTATCAGCGTCAAAACCGATGAATATTGCCTGCGCGGCGATGAACGCCCCACCATTGCGCTGCCATGGGGACACCCGGTTTCAGAACATGGCCAGAACGGGCCGAATGAATTTTTTGGCGGTGACTTACAAGGTATTCACGATAAGCTGGATTACTTGCAAGATCTTGGCGTCACAGCCCTGTATCTCAACCCCATTTTTACCGCCCCCAGCAATCACAAGTACGACACCGCCGACTACCGCAATATTGACCCACATTTAGGCACCAACGCCCAATTTGCCGACATGGTGGCAGACTTGCACCAGCGTGACATGAAAATCATGCTGGATGCGGTCTACAACCACACGTCTGTTGATCACCCGTGGTTTGATCGTTACGGCAAGCAAGCCGAGACACACGGCGCTTTCAATTATCCCGATTCACCTTATCGCAATTTCTATCAATTCAGTGGCGACAGCAACGATTACATTGGCTGGAAAGGCATCGACAGCTTACCGAAGCTGAACTTCTCTAATCCGGAGGTACAGGATTATATCTACGCCGGTGACGATGCGGTGATCAAAAGCTGGGTACGTCCACCTTACAACATTGATGGCTGGCGCTTTGATGTGATCCATATGCTGGGCGAAGGGGAAGGCGCGAAAAATAACGCCCATTACGTAAAAGCGTTCCGCAACGCCGCCAAATCCGTGAACCCGGACTGTTTCGTGTTAGGCGAACATTTCTTTGAAGCCACATCCTGGCTGCATGGCGATCAAGAAGACGGTGCGATGAACTATTACGGTTTCGCCCACCCACTGCGCGCCTTCTTTGCCCATCAAGACATCAGCTACCACAGCTGCCACATTGATGCGGAAGTGTTGGTTGACTGGCTAAACGAAGCGCGCAGTAAAATCCCGTGGCTCAATCAGCTGTCACAGCTTAATCAGCTCGACAGCCATGACACCATGCGTTTCCTCACGCTGCTGGATGGTGATACCGACACCATGAAATTGGCCTTGCTGATGCTATTCACTTATGTCGGCACGCCATGTGTGTATTACGGTACCGAAGTGGCACTGGAAGGCGGGCAAGATCCGGATAACCGCCGCTGCTTCCCGTGGGAACGTACTGAGACACCGCATCCGATGTTTGACTATGTGCAGCATTTAATTCAGCAGCGTAAGCAGTCCCCAGCGCTTCAGTCCGGCAGTCTGCAATGGCTATATGCCGAGCATCAACAGTTGGTGTTTGCCCGTTCTTACGGCGATGAACAGCAAATCTGTTTAATCAACAACAGTCAGTACGCGAAAACCCTGTCGATTCCGATGTGGAAAATTGGTGTAAACAACGCCAATGTGGTGGAGAGTTTCACCCGCGATGAGTGGGAAGTGAAAGACGGTATCCTTACCCTGACCTTGGCAGGCAAAGAAGGGATGTTGTTGTCTGTTAGGGCGTGAATGCTTGAAACAGGCCATGAATGACAAGCGCGGATCCTCATTTTGGATCCGCTTTTTATTTTTGCGTCTTTTTAGCCACACAGCATTTTTCTAACGTGATATCTCTCTATATTTTCATAAAATCGTGCCAATATGAGTTTCTTATCTTTGTCTCAGCACTAATCTCATTCATGAGAGCAATAAAATGATAGTTTTTCAGTCACTTATTTATTTCTGATTTTTATCCCTGTTATTCACCAAAAAACTTTCCATTCTTGAAATATGCTTAGTTTGAGCTTCAGAAATAATGATAACGAGGTTCCTAACATGATTAGGCCAGCGCTAACAGCAATGACAACCGCTTTATTAATCGCCTGTGGTGGCGGATCCAGTGATAGCCCGGCGCCGACAGTGAATTCCATGGATGACATCAGTGTTAGAAAGATTGGTATTGATCTTGTCAATATTTCAACGCAACCCGTGGATTTTTACATTCGAGAAACCGGAGACACCAATCCATTATTTGATACGGGTAACAAAGTGGCGTCTAATCCTAATTATGACACCCAGTATCATGGCATTAGTTGGACATCTGCTTCACCGATGAGAATTGATATCGGTATTGAAGATACCAACAGCCAAACGGAACAAACGGAAGTCAATGATGTGGTACTCAATGACACCGAGAAATTGTGGGCGATTGCGTGGCAAGACGGGGATGAATTGACCTTGTCTACMGATGTGGAAATGCCCGCCCCGCTTGAAGATAAGTACCGTATCCGCATTTTTTCTATCGCAGACACGTGGGTACAAGTGGTGTCGACAGCGGTATCTACCATGGAAGTTAAAAAAGGCAAATTTTCACCGCATATGACCTTAGAAAATTGTAGCGGGGAATTGTATCTTGGGGCGAACCCAACCGATATTTGTGATTTAGATATAGGGAAATCGTATCTATTAATCGTTAACGGGGAAGATCTTTTGTTAGCAGCAGAAGAAAGGTAAGCATCAAARAACAATAAATACTTAAAATACTATAATCAGCAATACCATAATAAGAAACACGAAAAAAAGAGTCACAATAATTGGGAAATAATAATTAGACAACATCATGCGCTTTCATTTTTTATCGCAAGGAATGTCTACACAATATACGTATGTCGATAGTGTTTTGTGCTTTACACATTGTGTAATTTGGGGGAATCAACACACTATCATCCCGAATTGGGTTTAGGGCAAACGCAACAAAATAGTAGGCAGCGGTGGCAAAAAGCCCCGGCATTCAGTATGCCGGGGCTTCTTTTCTTTTACTCACTGACAATCGCTGTCAGTGACTCACCGTGTGATTATTTTGCTTTGGCTGCGACCAGCATGTCTTCATCTGGCTTTTTCAGCATCGCGTACGTCACACCTGTCACCAAAGTACCGGCCGCAATCGCTACCAGGTACATGAACACTGGCGTAATGGCATTCGGAATGAACAGTACAAACAGACCACCGTGGGGTGCCATCAGTTTTGCACCGAACAGCATCGACAATGCACCTGTTAGTGCACCACCCGCCATACAGCTTGGGATAACACGCATTGGATCGCGCGCCGCAAAAGGAATCGCCCCTTCAGAGATGAAGCACAGACCCAGTACGAATGACGCTTTACCCGCTTCCGCTTCGTTCGCGTTGAACTTACGTTTCGCCAAAAACGTCGCCAAGCCCATACCCAATGCTGGCACCATACCTGCCGCCATGACCGCCGCCATTGGTGCGTACGTTTGTGAGGCCAACAGACCCACACCAAAGGTGTATGCCGCTTTGTTCACCGGACCACCCAGGTCGAAACACATCATACAGCCCAGGATAATACCCAGCAGTACCGCGTTTGCAGAGCCCATGTTGTTCAGGAAGGTGGTTAGCGCCGTCATCGCGCCAGCAACCGGGCCACCCACAACGTAAATCATGATCAGGCCGGTGAACAAACTGGCTACCAATGGAATGATCAGGATAGGTTTTAATGCTTCCATCGATTGTGGCAACTTAACGTGATCCGCAATCCACTTGGCACTGTAACCGGCAAGGAAACCCGCGACGATACCGCCCAAGAAGCCTGCGCCTGTTGAGCTTGCCAACATACCGCCAATCAAACCCGGCGCCAGACCCGGACGGTCAGCAATCGAGAAGGCAATGAAGCCTGCCAGTACCGGTACCATCAAGGCAAATGCAGAGCCACCACCAATGGTCATCAGCGCGGCGGCCAATGTACCTTCTTCTTTAAACGCTTCGATACCAAACACAAAAGACAGGGCGATAGACAAACCACCCGCAACCACCAATGGCAGCATGTGTGATACACCGGTCATCAAGTGTTTGTATGCGCCGGTTTTCTCTTGCTTCTGCTCAGTTTGCGCACCCGCTTGGTGTTGGTACACGGTCGCAGTCGCAAACGCTTTGTCCATTTCATCGGTGGTCTTTTTCAGTGCCAGACCGGTGCTGGTTTTGTACAGCTTCTTGCCATTAAAGCGAGAAAGATCCACTTCGATGTCAGCCGCGATAATCACCAAATCCGCTGCGGCAATTTCTTCTGCCGTTAACTGGTTTTTCGCGCCTACTGAGCCACGGGTTTCCACTTTAATTTGATGACCTTGACGCTGGCCTTCTTCTTCCAGCGCTTCTGCTGCCATAAAGGTGTGTGCTACACCGGTTGGACAGGCGGTAATCGCAACAATGCGCTTCACGCCGCCTTCAGCTTCTTCACCTGCCGATGCAGTTTGTGCGGTTGCGGCCAGTTGTGCTGCACTCAACACATCCGCGCTGGCTGTTGCGTTTTCCAGAAATGCTTTCGGGTCTTCAAAACACGCTGATACCGCACTCTGGTACACGCGTTTATCCGCAAAGCGTGACAAGTCCACCGCTTTATCGGCGGCCACGATAACCACATCAACCTCAGCAATTTGTGCATCCGTCAGGGTTTTCACTGACATCACGCTCGACTGGCATTCAATGCTCGCTTCCCACTCCAGATCAGCGGCGGCTTTTTCAATCAGCCCTGCCGCGATCACGCTGTTGGCAATACCGCTTGGGCAAGCTGTTACTACTGCAATTTTCATCTCAATCCCCTCTGCTCGAGTTACGCGTTCACGCGGCTAATTTGGACATTTTCTTTCACGCTAAGCACTTGGTTGATGTCTTCAACCCCCACGCCTACCTGACTCACTGCCAGTGCAGACAAGGCCGTTGCAAAGCGTAATGTCTCTTCTTTGTTCCATTTATTCAGTTGGCCCCAACACAGGCCTGCGACCAAGGTATCGCCCGCCCCCACGGTGCTGACAACCTGCATTTTCGGTGGCTGCGAACGTAGCCAGCCGTCTTGGTTCAGCCACATCACGCCTTTCGCGCCCAGTGACACCACCACGTTGGCAATGCCGTTCTCCGCCAATTGCTCAGCGACCGTTTGCAGCTCGGCATCGGTAGTCAGTTCGCGACCAGTCCAATCCGACAATTCTTCATCGTTTGGTTTCACCAACCACGGTGACGCATTCAGTCCGGCCGCTAACGCCGCTTTACTGCTGTCGAAATACACGTGCTTGCCTTGGCGATGCAGCGCGGCAATCCACGCGGCACATTGCTCCGGTGACAAACCGCGCGGCAGGCTGCCGGCCATCACGAACACATCGTGCGATTCCGCCAAGCTAAACAAGGTCTTCTCAAATGCCGCAACATCATCGGCACTCACTTCCACACCCGGGAAGTTAATGTCACTCACGCGGCCATCTTGCTCGACCAGTTTCACGTTGATGCGGCTCGCGCCATTCACACGCACAAACGCATCTTGCACGCCCAGTTGCTCGAACAACTGGCAAAACGGTTCTTGGTTATCAGCACCCAGCAGACCGGTCACGGTCACATCCGCACCCAATTCTGCCAGCACTTTGGCCACATTCACGCCTTTACCGGCCGGATGCAGGCTACCGCTTTCCACCAAATTCACGGTACCGGCGGTCAGTACGGATAAGCTACCGGTCAGATCCAAAGCTGGATTAAGAGTAACGGTTACAACTTTAGGTTTATTCATCTTATTTCCCCTCACCCAGACCATCAGCAATGGCTTGACCAATCGCTTCCAGTGCCGCATCAGCATCATCACCTTGCGCCGTGAACTGCAGCTCGTGGCCTTTCTTCACGCCAAGGGCAATCACTTTCATCAGGCTCTTCGCATTCACCGCTTTGCCGTCACCATTAAGGTTCGCCACCAGCAGGGTTGAATTGAATTTTTTCGCCACACTCACCAGCATGGCCCCCGGACGGGCATGCAAGCCGTGTGGGTTACGAATCGCAAACACAGCGGTGGTACCGTCCAGCGCTTCTTCTGTCAGCAGTGACACCACACCAGCCGCATCAGCAGTGAACAGTTTGTCTGCCTGCTTCTTGTAAAGCAGCTGCGCAAGGTTGTGCATCACTGCACCGTGGCTGCCATTACACGCCGCCACAAACAGCAAGCCTTTCACCGCCACACCGTCTTCTTCAAATGCCGAGGCTGGTGTGACAAACGACAACGCGGTGCGTGTGACTTCTTTCTGACTTTTTGCTACCCACAGGCCCTGACCCACATGGGTGGCACCTTGTGCAATAGCATCCGCCACGGTGGCATTGCTCGCCACCTGATGGTTTTTCACCAAGCCAGCAGCTACAGCGGTTAACTGCACCAAATCGGTGGCCGGGAATGCCAGTTGTACCAGTGATGTGTCGACATCGGCTTCTGACTGGACTTCACCATTCAAAATGGCAATTACGCTCTCTGCGCTGTCACAGTTTTTCAGGCGTTCTTCCACACCATCCGCCGACAACACTTTGGTCAACTGCTTCAAAATGCCCAAGTGCTCGTCAGACTTCGCGGCGATACCAATGGCAAGGTATACCGTCTTGTCGTTATCCCAGTTCACGCCCTGCGGGAAATGATGCACGCGCACACCGGTTTGTTTCACTAAATCACGGGTATCGGTTGTGCCGTGTGGGATCGCAATACCGTTACCTAAAAACGTTGAGTTCTGCGCTTCACGGTTAAGCATGCCGTTCACGTAGCCGTTTTCGACCAAGCCTTGCTGCTCTAAACCTGCCGCAATGGCTTTGATCGCGTCTTGCTTGTTTGACGCGACTTGATTGAGCTGAATATCACTGGTTGATAATGACAGCATCTGTTCACTCCCGTTGTGTTCTCATGCGATGACAGCGTACTGCCGCCAGCCGCTAATAAGTCTAGTTGACGTAAAAGCTGAATCGTTTCAGCTTTTCGGCAAATGAAAAAGTTTCAGCCTAATCTGAACGCCTTGCTTATTGGCAGCTGGCTGTTCAACACGCCCTGCTTATCCTTTCTGCATCGTATTCATGCGGAAGTCACAAGGTGTAAGGCTAGGCTGAAACCTTTCAGCTGACATGCTGAATGGTTTCAGCTAGTATTGCAATCGTTCCGTGTCAGATCTGTTTTGGATCTATGATCTCACGCACAATTTTCTATTCTCTGTGAGAATTACACTGTCTTTTTCATTGATACAAAGACATGATTCGAGCGGTTTATAACGGTAAGACACTCCATGAAATTAGACGAAATCGCCAAACTCGCCGGTGTGTCCCGCACCACCGCCAGTTATGTCATTAACGGTAAAGCACAGCAGTACCGCATCAGTGAGAAAACCCAAGCCAAAGTCATGGCCGTGGTGAATGAACATAACTACCGTCCGGACCATGCCGCGACCTCTTTACGTGCCGGCAGCAGCCGCTCCTTTGGGTTGATCATTCCTGATCTGGAAAACAGCAGTTATGCGAAATTGGCCAAGTTATTAGAAAGCAATGTACGCAAAGCGGGCTATCAGTTGATCATCTCGTGTTCCGATGATGAGGCAGAGACGGAAATGAAAGTGGCAGAGACCCTACTCAGCCGCCGTATTGATGCGCTGATTGTGGCCAGTGCCTTACCGGCCGATAACGATTTCTACAAACGTATTCAAAAAAGCAAAGTCCCTGTCATTGCGATTGACCGAGCGATGGATGATGAGACGTTTGCCTCGGTGATCAGTGAAGATTTAGACGGGGCGTTTGATTTAACGACCAGTTTGCTAGAAAGCATCGCCAATACTCACACCAATACGGGCAGCAGCATTGGCTTGATTGGTGCGGTACCGGAACTGGGGGTATCCAAAGAACGTGAGCAAGGTTTTCTGTCAGCCATTCGCGCTCATGGCAAACAGCAGCTCGTAAAAGGCAATCAATCAGCAGAGCTCACTACCCTCACCGCTTATGGTACGTCTTTCAGCCAAGCCGAAGGTCAACGCTTGGTGCAACAGTGGATCGACAATAACACCCTGCCGGATGCGATTCTGGCAACCTCTTACACCTTGTTTGAGGGAATTTTGGATGGCTTGCTGGCGAACCCGGCATTGATGGCAAAAACCCGACTAGCCACTTTTGGTGACAATCGTCTGCTCGATTTCTTGCCGATCAAGATCCAGTCGCTACCGCAGCAATTTGAACTGATTGCCGATAACGCCCTGGAACTGACGTTGAATGCCGTTGCCGGACGTTATCGGACTGGAGTGGAAGTGGTCCCGCGTAAAATTAAGCGTCGTTAAGGCGCTTATACCGCTCGATGATTCTTGTTACCCCTGCTCTTTCAGCCAATGCTTCGCGGCAACTTTGCCCAGCGAGTACAAGCGTTTCGCTTGCTGGGTGAGATCAGCACTGGAATGATCCAGACGACGTCGATTCAACTGGGTGTTGATGCCCTCTTCAAATGAGCCCAATAAACTCTCACCCACTTCCGCCATATTATATGACGGCTGTTGATCGGGCATTGCCACGACAATGCCGTCATCGGGTTTAAGTTGCTCCATATTGAAATCAAACGCGGCTTTGATGATCTTGCCTTTGGCATCGGTCGGCCGCTCAAGATCGTACGGTGGCGCCCACTCGTTCACCGGCTGCAAGCGATCAACCTGATTCACCAGCATGATCACGCGGGGCTTTTTACGACTACGGTGTGCCGGTTGCAGGTAGAAATCGTCAAACTGCTGCTTCAACACCACATCTTGCTGACGGGCGGGTTGGTTGGCTTTCACCACCCAGAAAATCACATCACTTTGCGTCATTTGATCTAACAACAATGCCTGCGTCTTCGCATTGCCGTCAATGCCCGGTAAGTCGACCAAGTGGATCAAATCTACGCCTTCAACATAGCAACGGTGGATGACAATTTTATCAGTCGACGGGATCGCACTGACCTCGGCCACCATACTGCCGATAAACGCATTCACGAACGAAGACTTACCCGCACTCACTTGTCCCACCAGCGCAACGCGCAATGGTTCAATTTCTTCCGCCAATTGCGTTTCATCACGCTGTTTACCGGTACTTTCACCCAACTCGCCATCCGTCACCGTAAAGCGCCCGCTGTAGAGGTCTATTGCCACAGAAATCACCTCTTGCAATAGCACTTTTTTCAGCTTGTGCTGCACTTCGTCACTGACTTGATCAAACAAGGCACCGAAGATTTGACCACGTGCTTCCGCGATAATACCGGCAGGGGTAAACGCACGGAATAAGCGATAGGCATCATACATTTTCTTCGCTGCGCCCAGCTTTTCTTTATGGCGGTAACCTTGCTGCAAGGTCGAGATTTTTAAATGCTCAGCAAACGGTACATGGTTAAGCAGGAAATGGCGGTAACGCTGGCTCACGCGTTCCAGCATCAATAAAAATTCAGGGGCGGTAAAGGCCAATTCCTTCCCTTTGCTGTCTGCGCGGTAACGCCCTGCCACCTCCATGGCCAACGCCAAGCTGTGTTCACGCAATGCGGGCCAACTGTCATCTTCCGCCAGCAATGCCTGACTGCGTTGATTCAGACTCTCCCACACGTCACGATCAAATGCGCCCCATTCACCTGACGGTGCAACATCAAACTCCCCTTTCAGATCGTCCTCGGTCACGTCCGGTGCACTCGCCTGACGGCGTACCCAAAAGTAGCCACCCAACACCAATAACGAACTGCCAGCCACCAGCAAAGACAACATCAGCCAGTACCCATTTTGTACCACGCTGACAATCCCCAAGCCCGCCAACGCCAGCACCGGTAATACCAGTGCCATTAACAACAACGGGATCACCCCCGCTGAGGTGCGAGATAATAAACTGACGCTATTTTTTGTTCGCTTCATGACGCTTCTGGCTCTCTTTGACTTGCTTCAAGGCTTGCTCAAACACCGCTTTAAGGGCATCACTGCTGACAGGCTCCCCTTTGCTGATGTGGTACAAGTACTTACACGCGGCTCGACCAATGGCATAGGTCAAGCCAAAACTCATGGCGACAGCTAACGCACTGCCGACAGTTTGCCCGTAGACCGGTATAAATTTGGTTAACTGGCGCGCGCCTAACTGCACCACATAATTGGCGATAAAGCTGCCCCCCATCAAGCCTGCAAACTCAGTAAAGCGTTGACGGCTCCACACAACCCCATAATGACGACCAAGGCTGTGTAACATTTTCCCCTGAATGGCGGGCACCGACACCAACCCGACCGCCGGCAAGGCATCCGACGCCCCTGCACTACCGGCGTACCACATGATTTCACGCTGTAACTTAGCGAAGTTGCGCTGTTCTGCATCATGGTGCTGCTGTTCCCCTTGCAACAGATACAACACCGGCAAGAGTTCAGCCAGTTGTTGCTGCAAGCTTTCTACACCATAGGGAAGCGGCGTGGCATGCGAGGTGGCTGACTCATCCATCGCCTCGGCCGCCGAGGCCGTCCCGTTCGCCTGCTCGGCGTCAGTCACCAGAAAATCCACCGCCACCGCATTCACCGGGCTCCCCCAGACCTTATCAACCTGATCCTGGTTGTACCCGATGGCTTGCTTGCGCTGACTGGCATCAACCAGCGACAAACACGCGGTATGCACCAACAACAGGTTGTTAATGCGACCGTCTTTGCGAATTTTTGCCAACGCCGCTAACACATCATGCTGCGCAGGCTCTTCCGCTTTCATCACCACAATCAAGGCGTGGCTTTGTTGTTGGCAGGCCGTAATATCTTCAGTGGGATCGTAGTTGGCTTCCGATAATCCTCGGGTATCGAGAAAACGGAGAATCGGGTTATCTTCAGGGAATTGATACGACAAGGCGGTTTGCGTACAAGGCTGGAAACCATTGCCGATTTCAACGCTGTCATTGCCCGTCAGGGTTTCGATCAAGGTGGACTTGCCTGCGCCAGTTTTCCCGATTAACCATAACGTCGGTAATTGGGCTTCCCAGTGTTGATTGGCCGCAGACAAATCCGGATCTTCCGGTGGGTTGATATACTGATAAATGTTTTTGAAAAATTGCTGCATCGTCACTTCCATCGCGACTTCTTATGAAGGCATAGCAATGACGATACCATATACTTCCGTTACCTCAAGATGCTTAAAAGTTAACACCCGAAAAATAACGCATTACGCGCTATTCGCGGGTGCAACTGCGTCATGTCGCTGACCTATGTTTTCGGGCTCTCCGCCTCCGAATCATCAGCTCGACTCACGGCGGGCGCTTCTCCCATTTCTGTGCTGCTTTCTGGCATCTTCATCCAGGTGGTAAACAATTCATACCAAATGGCCAGCACTACCGCCCCCAGGAACAAACCGATGATCCCAGCGAGGATCATGCCACCAATGGCACCAATCAAAATCACTGGCATCGGAATATCGACGCCTCGCCCCATCAACATGGGTTTCAAAAAGTTATCCGACAGCCCTGCAACAATCACCCACACGGTGAAAATGGTCGCCGGGGTGGTATCCATATACGAGAACACATACAGGATCACAGGCAGCACAATCAGCAATGCCGGTAACTGGGCAATCGCCAAGAAGAACACAATCAAGGTAATTAATCCGGCAGCGGGAATCTTGAACACGAACATCGCCGCACCGACCAAAATGGACTGAATAAATGCGACCCCAACGACACCCAATAGCACACTGCGGATAGTCGCTGCTGTCAATGTGGCCCACGCTTCACCGTTTTTCCCTACAACGCGGATCGCAACACGTCTTACCCCTTCTGCCATGCTGTCTGAATGGGCCATAAAGCCCGCCGCAATCAGCAGGGAAATAATAAACATCACCACGGTGGCTAACCCACTGCCCAACACGCCCGCAAAGGCGCTGACTCCGGCTTTAATTTCCGGCATAAAGCGCGAAATTGCCTGTGCCATGTTATTGGCAAATAACGCCCACACTTCATACAGTTTGTCGCCCACCAGCGGAATGTCGGCCACTTTTTGTGTTGGCCCCGGTAACGTGATCGATTCTGCATCTTTCAATACATCTGTTGCAGCAACGATACCGTCATACAATGAGCCCATCACCAGCACCAAAGGTACAATCAAAATAGCCACTCCAAGCAAAGCCAGAATGGTGGCAGACAACCCCCGCTTGCCATTCAGCCGACGCTCCAGTTTAAGGGTCAGTGGCATCAAGGCCACCGCAATGATCGCCCCCCACAGTACGGGAATGATAAACGGCTTAATAATGCCGTACGTCCACACCACAAGGACAAACAACAGCCCAATCCGTATGGCCGACTCCACCATATTATTAATGAATATACTGCGCTTTTGATCTTCGACTTGTTTATCCATCATGCTTTTCCTGATTAGTTTGATTGCTTGGGCCGGTTTGACTGGCGCCCACTAAACTGGCGACCACAATCGCCATGTAAAACACGCCAGCAATGGCTTCTAAATAGACAATAACTTGAGCAAACGGGGTGATAGGGCTGATATCGCCATAGCCCAGCGTAGTTAAGGTGACAAAACTGAAGTAGGCGGCATTGGCGAAGGTTTCCCCCCACTCTTTTTTCTCTAAACCGGTAAACGCAGCAGGAGAAAACTCCAAAATGAGCAGATAGGACAATGCCCACATTAAGCCGAGTAAGAGGAACAACGCGAGGGAGCCGACGACCTTATTGTTATCAATCGATCCGGTAAACAAAATCTGTCGGGCGATGGATTTAAACGTGCCAAAGAAAAACACAAACATCAGCCCCAGCATCAACACATTGGTCTGCGTAAATCCAAAGGCACTTTTGGCGACGGCAAGGATCACCCAGGCCACCACCAGTGAGATCAGAAAACGGTACCAACCACTGTCGAACCGCAAACTGGCTAAGCACACCACAAAAGTGAGTAACGTCACCCACTGCGACAACATATCGACCCACCCAGAACGTACCACCTGTGACAATGATGAACTCAGGAGCAATAAAATCAGCGCCGATGTCAGGTAGAAAAAGTTATTTTTAGACGTGATTTTTTTCCCTACGTTTGTCGCCTTCTTGTCACTCATGCTGGGTTTCTCCTCGCGTTTTCTCATCGTCCGCCTGCACCATGATGGAAGCGGTCATACCAAACCGCAGGCTGATCCCTTCCGGTAATTGCAACAGGGTGATTTTGACCGGGATCCGCTGTGCTAAACGGATCCACTGAAAGACCGGGTTCACGTTCGGCAGCAAGTTGTACCCCACGGAGCCATCTTGCGGCGCGATCCCCCAACCTAAGGAATCCACCACGGCATCAATCGGTTGGTCGGGATAAGCCATCAAGGTCACTTTGGCTTCATTGCCAATATGAATGCTGGCCAGTTGGTTCTCGCGAAAATAGCCCGACACCCAGAAGCTGTTCACGTCCACTAACGCCAGCAAGGGTTGGTTCGCTACGGCTTGTGTACCGGTTTGGATATCAAGGTTAGAGACATAGCCATCAACCGTGGCATGCACTTGCGTAAATGACAGGCTCAACACCGCCGACAGCCGCTTTTGCTCCGCGACTTTGATTTGCACCAGCGACTCTTCATAGGCAATTTGGCGACGGGTCAGATCTTTACGTGATACTGCACCGCGATCTTTGGCCTGAATATCTAACAAGCGGTCATATTCGATTTTCTTGCCTCGCGCACTGATCCGTGACCGTTCCAATGACGACTCGGCTTGTGCCAACGCCACTTCAAAGGTGGTGGGATCGATTTCAAACAACAGCTCGCCCTTACGGACAAATTGGTTATCCACCACCGCCACCAGCACCACAGGGCCTGACACTCGCGGGGCCACTTTGACGATATTGGCCCGCACTTGGCCGTTACGCGTCCACGGGTTATCAAAATAGGCTTGGTATTTCCCATAGCCCCAATACAGTGCCGCCCCAATGATCACGACGTTTATCAGTATCACGAGCAGTTTTTTTATGGCTTTCATCGTTACCTCTTCCCCTCGCCTCATCCCTTCCACGCGACCGCTAAAACGGCAGCCAAAATGTATCTATCGCCACCACATACAGCACGGTAATGGCCAAAAATGTAGTCGATGGAAACATAATCAAACGCGATAAACGGGTCTTATTCAGCACAATCACTGTCACCCATGCGGCAATCACTGCCACGATTAACACCTGCAATAACGGAGAGTAATAGATGTCTCCCCATGCCAATTCATGCGGCACGGCAGTCACCGGTATTATTGACATCACATCGCTCATGACCCACCTCCCGCCGGAAAGGCTGGCGTGGATGTACTCTGAGGAGCGGACGAATGAACCGGTGCGCCGGGGTAACGCTGCTGGCTAGGATCAATCGGCTCGCCAAACGGTGACGTGGCCGGCGGCACCGCATCAGGCGTCAATGCGGGTAACACGGCATCATCCAATAACTCCCCCCAATCGGTGCGATCCTGCAATTGCTGTTGGGTATCAGGGCGAATAAAGGCACGACCGGTTTCCGCCTCCCACCCGCCGCCGAGCGATTTGTACAGCGCCACCACTTGATTCGCCACATTGCCTTTCACAATGGCGTAGGCATCTTCACTGCGGGTCATTTTTTCGAGTGAACTGAGCAAGCGCTCAAAGTTGATCTGGCCATTTTCGTATTGCGTCAGTGACAAGTTATACGCCCGCACCGACGCATCCACGGAATTAAACGCCAGTGTTTTTTGTGTCTGATTCAATTGGTATGACGACAAGGCCGTACTCACTTCTTGCACTGCCAGCAACACTTGTTTGTTGTAATTGGTCAGGGTTTCCTGAAAGCGAGCATCTTGAATGCGTATATTGTTTTCTATCCGGCCATATTGAAAAATATTCCACGAAAACGTTGGCCCCAGCGACAGATTCAGCGCATCACTGAACGAGAAATCATTGCCCGCCTGTACCGTGCTGTTCACGCCAATGGCACCAAACAACGAAAACTGCGGGTACAAATCCGCTTTTGCGATGCCAATTTGTGCACTTTGGGCTTGAGCCTGTAACTCGGCCAATTGCAGATCCGGGCGGCGCAGAACTAACCCAGCATCTATCTGAGGAGATAATTTCGGTGTGGCGGGGATCAAAGAAAACTGCTCGTAATCGGTGGATAAGCGGCGGTTGCGTTCCGTCTGGTATTTGTTGTCGAATGCCTTAATCTTAGCGTCGATTTGCGCCCCTTGCAGCAACCCTTGTACCTGTTCTGGCAACATGCCCAACAACACCGCCAGCGCATTACGTGACTGCATCATGCCGATCTGTAAACTGGGCAAAGCCGACTGGGTGTTGTAGAGCTGCGTTTTAGCTTGCTGCACATCCAACTCAGTCACATCACCTGAGTCATACTGCACTTGTGTGATCCGTACTACGCGCTTTTGAATATCAATGTTGCGCTGCGATAGCAGTATCCGTTCTTGAAACGTGCGGTAATTGATGTAGTTACGCACCACTTCCGCTGAGATCGTCACAAGAATGTCGTGATAAGACGCGATAGAGGCATAGAGCGAGGCATCCGCAGATTCTATGCCGCGGGCATAACGCCCCCATACATCCAGTTCCCACGCCGCATCAAAACTGACCGTGGCATTATCAAAGGTATTTTCGTTTTGGTAGATTTTTGCCACGCTGCCTGACAGCGCCTGCCGTTGCGGATACTGAAACGAATCCGCCACTCCCACGGCGGCACGGGCTTGTAAAATACGTAACCCTGCCGCTTCTATATCCAAATTTTGCTGGCTCGCCGTGTACACCAATTGGTTCAGTGTTGGGTCATTAAATTGTTGCCACCAGCGGGTGGTTTTCATTCGGCTTTGTTGCGTGTCATGCGTGTCCCACGTCGCGGGCAAAATGGGTGCCGCCACGCCGGAGAAATCCGGCCCCAAGACGGTACAACCGGGCATGATCATCAGTGAAAGCAGCAAAATACCTGCGTGTCGTGTGCGCCCCACATTTCCCCCTAAAATGCCTTCATCGAGAAAGCCAACCACTGCACGGCATCACTTGCTTGTTTACAGCGCAGTAAAGATTCAAAAATGTTTTTCTTTAAGTTTAGGAAAATATAAAAATCCGCAATGTCTGAATGTGAATACGAGTCCCATTCCAACGACGTAAAATACGCATTAAGACGGGTTTCTAATTGCTGATAATCCTGTGCAAGCAGCACATCGTCGTGTTCGTTCGTGTTGCCCTTCGCATCTGCCATGTCCTTCGTGGCGTTATGCGCCGTCGGCAACACCAGCAATGCAGTGATCAACTGTGGGATCACCGTGTCTTTATGCTGCTGACGGGCACGGCGCACTAACGGACTTTCCGCCAAGCGATCACTGGCTTTCAGCAACATGGTGATATGGTGATGGCACCGTTCGCACTCGCTGACAAAGGCCGCTAACGTATCCGCCTCAACTTCACGGTAGAAACCATGATTGATTTTGCTGTTCCACACTTTCATTTTAGTAAGCGCGACTTTCATGGTGGCCATGCGCCATGCCGACACCCAACGATCCCAGCGACTGAGTGTTGGCGTTTGATGCAGCAAAATCAGCCGATAGGCATGGCGGAGAAACCGCTCCCGAAACACCATCACCAAATCAGCAGGCCGTGAAGTGAAAGGAAAATAATGCGACACCACCACGACCATAACAGTGAGATAAAACAGGCTGACAATGGTTAACGTAATGCCGAAGTGATACACCATTTGGTTATTCAGCCCTAAGGTAAACATCCCTAGCAGGAAGAAAATGGTGATGGGCCCTTTCAGGAAATAAAACGCCACAAAGGTATAGATAAAAATAAAGCAGGCTAACTCCGCCCCCAGCGTTAACTGTGGCAACAGGAACACATAAGCCGGCACGGAAAAGAAAAAGCCCAAGGTGAAAAGGATGAACAGCGCAAAGGGATGGACCGGCATGTATGACAGCAACGACACAAACAGGGTACCGAAAATCACCAAATTATAACCACCCGGCGGATTAGCTATGATCCAGAACCACCCAGTCAGCCAATAAATCACAAACACCTTGATCGCAGTTTTGGCGTTTTCTGCATCCCACCAATTAAAATTGGGCGACGCTTTCAAGGCAGGCAAGGTAAACCCGACAAAGCCCGTCACGGAATCAATGCTGCTAATGCAACTGTGTAATTGGCTCAGTTTTTCGCGCAACTGCCTGAGCAAGTACCCGTTGGTGATGGCTTCGCCACGATACAGATGCCCTGCTTTCTCCAGCCGCGCCTTGTCGTACGCTATTTTATCGAAGGCTTCTGGCGGTGAAGCGGCGTGGGTATCCCATGCGGCCGGTAATTGCTCAAACAAGGTCATCACTTGCGTATGTACGCGTTCAAAATCCACTAAATAATCCGCCGGATGGCCACTAGAGCGGGCGTGATCTTTCGCGGCGAACAACAAAATATCCGTGATTTGCTGAAATAACCGTACAGCCCCGTCCCACTCTTTTTTGTACGCAGAAATGGCACTGCACTCCCCATTCAGGGTGTGATAGCGAGCATCAAAAGCGTTTTGAGCGGCAAAGACTTGCTGACTGAGGATTTCTGTTTTATTGGCTTCTGCCGGATAACGTGGCAGCGCACTGATATGCGCGAATAAGGCTTGTTGCGCCTGACTGAGCGTGGTGGCCAATTGATGCAGGTTTTGCTCTACCCGCGGCGGGAATACGTAAATCCCCACCAAGGTGTACACCACCACACCAAAAATGGTCATGAAAGTACGGTCAATCCCGTAGAGAAACGCCCCTTGGGCATCGCCGCCGTTGTACATCATCAGCACCATCACGCCAGTCAACATGAACAGGGTCGGATCATTGAGGTAGGCGGTACGAATATAAAACACCACCACAATCACCAACGATACACTGAGCATATACAGCAAGCGATCTTGTGCGAACATCCCCACCAGCAACAGGCCAATGATGCCACCAGCAATGGTACCGAGCACCCGCAATGTCCCTTTGGCTAACGATTCTCGCCGGCTGCCGGTCGAGGCAATCAGCATCACAGTCGTGGCGGCGGTGGAAGGTTGACTCCAACCCATCGCCATGGGAATAAGAAAGGCCAGTGTCAGACTAATAGCGACGCGAAAAGCAAACTTGAAGGTGTCATTCAAGCAAAACGGCACTAACCACGTTTGTGGCTGTAATAGGCGCACGCCATCGTCTACAACGGGCGAATCCGCAGAAGCAGAGGTTGCTTTCCCCTTTGACTTAGACACAGACGCTGTCGCCACCTCGCCTCCTTCATTGCCATAGTGCTCAGACAAGCACAATGTGTTAAGCCTAGAAGACGCCGCCACTACTCGATGACTTTTTTGTGGGACTTTTTTGAATGACGATAAGAATAAAAAGGAAAAAGGGAGGGAAAAACGTGAGAAAAACACAATAAAAAACCCTGAGCGCAAACTCAGGGTTTAAGAGGCGAACGTTCGCGCCACGGTATAAGAAACGGGCCAGATGTTAACGAATAAACCGGGCTAAAATTGAATTAAAGAATACGGGATTGCACGGCTTGAATGGCGTTCAGCATCAGCTTCACCGCCGGCAACATACGACTTTCATCAATATCAAAATCACCGTTGTGGTGACCGGCCGTTAAATCGGAGCCGATCAAACAGTAAATCGCCTTACCGCCTTTGGCCTGTACACGATCCACCAGATAACCCGCATCTTCACTGGCACCGAAATCTTTTTCGGTAAGCACTTCCGTAAAACCACTGTCAGGGCCAAGTTGTGCCAGCAAGTTAACCAACTCCGCGTCGTTCACTAACCCGATGGCTTCCCCTTGCGGGCTAATATCGACTTGCACGCCGTGCATCATGGCGGCGGCTTGCGCAATCATTTCGACCTGCTGGTACATGTAGGAATTCAACTCACGGTTTTCACCCCGAGTTTCACCCATCAATACCGCATTGGCCGGAATCACGTTTCGGCCGTCACCCGCGTGCATTTGCCCCACGTTAATACGGGTCATACCATCACGGTGACGGGGAATCGCCAACATTTGGTTCACCGCCGTACACGCGGCCGCTAACGCATTTTGCCCCGCATTAGGTTCAATACCCGCGTGCGCAGGCTTGCCAGTAAAGTGAATATCAAATTTGGAACTGCACAAAAAGTGCTGCGGATCACACACCAAAGTACCGCTAGGCACGTTCATGCCGATATGGGCGGCAAAGAAGTAATCCACATCATCCAACCACCCGCTTTGCGCAATGGCCTTACCGGCTCGACACCCTTCTTCGGCAGGCTGGAATAACAGTTTGATGGTACCCGTCAGTAATTCTCGGTTCTCCGCCAACACTTCAGCAATGCCTAATCCCATCGCGGCATGGGCATCATGGCCACAGGCATGCGCCACACCCGGCGACAACGAGGCAAAGCCCAAAAAGCGCGGACGGTGCATGTCGTTCTGGCTTTCCATCACTTCCACCGCATCAATATCAAAACGCAGTGCAACCACCGGCCCCGGTTTACCAGTGTGTAAGGTCGCGCCAATCCCTGTTACGCCCTCCATTTGTGCCAGATAATGCGTGGATGCGCCCCAACTCATTGCACGCTCTTGCGCTTTTGCCACCCGCTCTTCTTCGCGCCCCATGATCGCATTACGATCAATGATGTCGCGGCTGAAATGCAAGGTATACCCCATCACTTCAAGATGGCTGGCAATACGACTAGTGGTGAAAAACTCCTGCCACGCCGCTTCCGGATAACGGTGAAACTCACGACGGTGCGTCATTAACCGTTGGGTTAACAGCGATTCATCAATTTGAAAATGCTTTAACACGTCTACTTCCTACACTCTTTTTATGAGGCGCCAAGCACTAATAGCCCGTTAGCTCCATAAATCCCTGTCCTGTATGGCTACCGGTAATGCGAATTGGGCCTTCCCAATATGAAAACACAAACGGCAACCATTGTTCCTTGCGTACAACATCCACTTTTAGTTTTATCTGGTGGGATGGCACTTCTATATACCAGCTCAATGGGTAATTCTTGCCGTTGTGGGTAGTAAATGAAACAGGCGACAATCGGATTTGTTCCGACAACAACGGCTCGGTACGCCCATCAGGCCAGCTACGCGAACCAAAGTAATACGGTCGCTTATTTTTTTCCCTGATCTGATACAGCATCAGCGCGCTGCCATCATCAAGCCGCATGGAAAACCAATCCCACCCCAACTGCGTTGATGATAAGCCCTTACTGCTCCATTCACGATCATACCAACCGTCGCCGGTGACATGATACGTTTTCCCGTCTAACTCCAGACGCCCTTTTACTTTTAAGAAAGGCGCGCTGTAGTAATACGAAGCGATATCTAACGTCGGGTGCTTTTTACTGTACCCGTCGTCACCTTGTAAAATGTATGACCCGTTTTGTTGTACGGCCAATTTGGCTTTTACGCCGTCATCATCAAACGACAGCACACCCGGAAACGGATTATCGCCGTAAGAACGCCAGTACCAATTGTCCATCCATGCGCGAAACGGGTGACCAATGACCCCCGCTTGGCCCACGCCACCTCGGGCAAAACGTTCAAACGCCCACGTTTTTTTCTCGCCAGTGACCACCACATGCGCCATATAACGCTGCGGGCTTTGCCACCCCTTACCGGTACGGTTGGCAGAGGCATGGCGGAATAGCGTCCACTGCACACCAAAGACTTCCCCGCTCTCGGCTTTCAAATTCGAGGTGAAATACCACCATTCATTGCGAAAATCCGGATGCGGTAAATGGTCTTGCGGAAACGTAAACGTGCGCCCCGGTTCAACCGGCGTGAACGTGTCTGTTTCTTCGTCCATCATCACAGACACAGAACGATCCACCGGTGGCGCTGGTTGATCACAACCCGCCAGTAATACCAATACCGTAACGTAGAAACAGGCCAGTCCTTTATGACGTAAAGTTCGCATTAGAACGCCTCTCGCAATGACAAAATCGCCGAACGCTTAACTAAGCGCCATACCGGCCACGCGCCCGCCGCCAATAGCACCGCCAACGCAGAGCCCAACGACACAAAATAATCCACCGGGAAATATTCAACCGGCATGGTCCAACCAAAAGAGTATTTCAACACCACATCAATCAATAACTGGGCCAGTACAAGCCCGAGTGGCAACGCCATCAACGCCGTCATCAAACCAATCAATAACAACTGTCCACCGCCCAGTAAGGCCAACTCTCGCCCCGTCATGCCCATGCAACGCAGTAAAGCAAACTGCCGTTGACGCGACATTTCACCGGCCAAGGTGGCAAAGAACAGCCCGCACACCGCCACAAACAAGGTTAACTTGCCCAAGGTCGCGGTGACGATAAAGGTGCGATCAAACACCTTCATGGCTTGCTGCATTAACTCGGTGTTATTCCGCACCCGCTCTGGCGGTAAACGGAACGCATCACCCAATTTTTGCATCATGCTCATGGTATCTACCCCATCTGCGAGATGGATAGCCAGTGCCACTTGCCCTTTATGCGGCCAAATCGCCTGCCAGCGTTTCTGCGATAAGATGATCTGACCATGCGGGTTACCGTAGTCGTAATACACCCCGGCGATGTGCCATTTCTTGTTCATCGGCGGCGGTAAATCCACCACTTGTCCCGGTTTCCACCCTTGTTTAAGGGCTAATGATTCACTCACCAAAATCGAACGACCGTGGTGCAGTTTCTGCCAGTATTCCGGCACCGACACTTTGATCGCCATCGCTTGTTTTTCATCGCCCGTGCCGCCGACACTCACAACCTGCAATTTGCCGACTTGGGTCGCTAATGTTTTGCTCCATTGCCACCACACCTGCTCAACCTCGTCCTGCTTTTCCAGCCAGTTCGACATCCGTGGTGCCATGTTAATGGACGGACGCACATAAATATCTGCCGCTAAACGCTGATCCAGCCACGTTTCGGTGGTGTTTCGGAAACTACCCACCATGGTTTCCATACCGATATTGGACGCCAATGCCAGCATGAAAGCCATCGCGGCCACGCCACGGTAACTCAGGCTTGCAGCAGCATCTGAGAAGAACCAGCGCAAACGGGCAGATTTCACCACGTTGCCCAGCAAGCGGAAAAATTGCAGTAACACAAACGGCATCACCAAAGCAGTGGCAATCAGAATACAAGCAATCAACACGAAGCCTTCTTCCTGCCCATGGGGCAACTGGTACACCGCCAATGCCACCCCCAAGAAGATGCAGGAGAACAAGGCTTGCAGCGCAAACTCACGGCCGCTAAATCGCACCAGCGACATATGGGTAGCCAAACGCGCCGGTGGGGTTTTGATCAAACGCAGCAACGGCCAACCACACGCCAACAAGCTGCCGATAATGGCCACCAGCAAAGACGCTACACCCCACTCCCAATGCCATTCCACCGCTAAGCTAATATTCGCGCCGTACAAGTCATTCAGGGTTTCAGCCACGGATGGCAAGAGACGTTCCGCCAACAACAAGCCAAGGATATTGCCGCCGATTAACCCCAGTACGATCCATCCCATCAGCTCCATCATCAGCACGCCGGCCAACTGGAAAGACGACACCCCCGCTTGGCGCATTAAGCCGACCAAGGGTTGGCGCTGACTGAACGATAACGACATCGCCTGATAGAAAATGAACAGGCCGACCACAAACGCCAACATGCCCATGGCAAACAAGTTTAAATGGAACGCATTGGTCAGCGGCTCTAAGCCCGCCACTTCTTGCTGTTCCAATTTCAGCGCCATCGGCAATTGCGCGGTAAGTCGACGTTGTTCGTCCGCCGTGAGATCACTGCATAAAATCGCGGTTAAGCCAGAGCCCGGTTGCAGCGAACGCAACAATGAGAGATCAGCAACCATACGAGGGCCACTGATCCGCTCTTCAGACACCACTTTCAACGGGCCAATTTGCTTGCCGTTTTCCAGCGTGAGGTGTTGGCCGTCTTGCAGCTTCATGTAGTTCGCTAACTGCTCACCCACCAATAACGGATACGGCGGCTGCATCAACGACAGCATTTGCGCTTGCGTGCCCCCACTCACCGTTGGCTGCTGTTTGAACATGGAATACAACGCAATAGGATCGACCCCGACGATTTCGACGTCACGACCATCATTGGTTTGCACGCGCAGTTGATCAAGCGGTACACATTGGTCAAACCCGACCCGGCGCAGTTGGATATAGAAGCCTTGCGGCACTTTTAAGGAAGGCTGTACGTGACGGATGCGATACGGAAAAGGATTAGAGAAAAGTTGTTCGCCATCACGGTAACTTTCACGGGCTTGTTGGTTCACCCCAAGCACACCCACCAGCAGAGCAATACCTAAGGTCAAACCGAACCAGACCAAGACAATTTGAAGTGGGTGACGCTTATAATGCCCCCAAAGCGCCTTAGCGACGGGGTTTAACATGCAGTTGTCCTCCTTGCAGACGAATACACCCGCTCATGTGTTCCGCCACTTGATGACTGTGTGTCACCAGCAGCAAGGTACAATCAAGCTGTTTAGTCAGGCTAACCAACAAACGGATCACCGCCGCAGCGTTACGCTCATCGAGGCTACCGGTCGGTTCATCGGCAAGTAAAATTTGGGGTTCCATGTACAAAGCACGGGCAATCGCCGCACGTTGTTGCTGTCCACCGGACATTTCTTCCGGATAACGACTCAGCAATGGCATCAGATCCAACGCGGCGATAATTTGTCGCCACAACGCGGGTTTTTCAGGTAGCCCTTTTAACTGACGGCAAAAACGGATGTTATCCGCCGTGGTCAGCGTAGGCAGTAAGTTGAATTGCTGGAAAACAAGGCCAATGTTATTACGACGAAAGGCAGTACGTTCACGTTCAGAGATGGCATGTATTGGCTTATCCCCCAACCACACTTCCCCTGAATCGGCGACATCCAACCCGGCAATTAAATTCAGTAGTGTACTCTTTCCCGAGCCACTCTCCCCCATTAACGCAAGTTGTTCACCCTGTTTGAGGTCTAATTCTGCACCTTGCAACACCGAATGGTATTCGTCACCATCCATATAGCCTTTGCAAAGCTCGACCAGTCGTAACATTATTGTCCCCGGCAGTAGGAAAGTTGAGTGCTGTGGAATTTACAGGAAAGCGGTATCTCTATAAAGCACTTTAAAACCCTGACGCAGAAAAACAGTCAAGTCACCACAAAACTATTACAATCCCTTACATCACACTCACAATCGTAAGAAAATCAATACGTTTAGTTACAGATTATTGTAATTTTTCGCTTGTTTATTCCGTCATAACTTGCTTGTTAATATACCCCAAAGACACGTTCTATTCTCCTTTAGATCCACCGTTTCTCTCGTCCATTACGCAACCGTCGTGTTGAAAGTTTACTCTGCCGTTTCACGTTGTGACACGCCCCCTGCAGAAATATCCACTACAGTGTTATATAACAGTATGTTGTGGAATCGCCATGAATGGCAACGCGGTGCATGGGGAAACGGCATACGCGATAATAACAGGGAGTGAACAATGGCAAAAACGGTCTTAGTGGTTGGCGCGTCAGGGTATGTGGGATCGCATTTGGTGCCGGAACTGGCCAATGCGGGTTACACAGTAAAAGCCACCGGACGTAATCTAAACCTGCTTAAAAAACGTGGCTGGGAAGCAACTGGCAACGTCACCCTGCACCACCTTGACCTGAATGCACCGGATAACCTCGATGATTTGCTTGCTGATGTCGACAGCGTGTTTTTTCTTGTTCACGGCATGAACCATGGCCATGACTTCATTGATATTGAACTCGATGCCGCGCGTCATTTTTCCAATGCATTGAAAAACAGCACGGCGAAACACGTTATTTATCTGGGCGCCTTGCAGCCCGCCGAAGGCCATTCCGACCATTTATCTGCCCGTAAAGCCACCGGAGACATTCTGCGTGAAAGCGGCATTCCCACCACGGAGTTACGCGCGGGGATCATTGTCGGCCCCGGCTCTGCCGCGTTTGAAGTCATGCGTGATTTTGTCTACCACCTGCCAGTTCTGCTAACGCCGAAATGGGTGACATCCCGTAACTCGCCCATTGCGCTGCGTAATGTCATTCATTATTTGCTTACGCTGATCACCTTGCCGCCACAAGCCAATCGAATTATGGATATGGCCGGCCCCGAAAACCTGTCTTACCAAGACCAACTGCGTAAACTGGGAAAATTGGCTGGTAAGAAAGTGCGCATTGTACCGTTGTCGTTCCTGACCCCGTCATTTGCGACGATCTGGCTGCGGTTTATCACCTCAGTTCCCACGAACATTGCCAGCGCCCTGATTGGCGGACTACGGTTTGATCTGCCTGCTGATGGCCATGATTTACAAACCTTGATCCCCCAAAAACTGCTCTCTTACGATGAGGCGATTCAACATTCTTTAAGCCATGAATCGGAAGTCGTCAGAAACGAAATTTGGGGCTTTGATCCCGATGCCCTCGCCCGTTGGCAAAGTGGCTATGGTTACTACCCCAAACAAGCCGGTTATACCCTGAAAACCGATGCCACCTGTGAGCAATTATGGCGCCAAGTGCAATTAGTCGGAGGCAAAGAAGGCTATTTCTATGCCAATTTCCTCTGGCGTATCCGTGAATGGATGGATGCCGCCATTGGCGGTGATGCCCTGCACCGTTACCGCCGCGATCCTGATACCTTACAACTGGGTGATAAAGTGGATTCATGGAAGGTCATCAACCTTGAAGCTAACCGTTTCCTTTCCCTGCTGTTTGGCATGAAAGCCCCGGGGTTAGGCCGATTGGAATTCACCATTGAAGACAAAGGCGATCACCGTGAAGTCGATATTCGTGCATGGTGGCACCCGGCGGGATTTTCTGGCCTGCTCTACTGGTTTGCCATGATGCCTGCCCACCTGTTTATTTTCCGTGGTATGACCCATGCGTTGGTCAAACGCTGTAAAGCCAAAGCGCAAGAAGGGAAGACGGAGACGGTTTAATACGGCTTAAAGGGGCGAGTTTCGAGGGGCGAGGAAGAGCTGTCCTGTGGTCCTGTGGTCCTGTGGTCCTGTGGTCCTGTGGTCCTGTGGTCCTGTGGTCCTGTGGTCCTGTGGTGAGAAAACGAGGGTTAGCTCCATATGTCAACACGTCAGTGAATCACGCCAAACTTACAACGCAATTTGACGTCAATCACATAGCACTAGGTCGCGAAAAACAACGTTATGGACATCATTTACTTTGAAGCATTGATAATTGCGAGCTACGTATCTGAGTGACCATCATGGGTGTATATAATCGCACAGTGTTTTGAGGCTTAGAATGAAGAAAGTCAATATGTTGCCCTATGTGGAATTAGCAATTTAAAATCAGAGACATAGTTCTAGGTATTTGTATGTCTACATTGGTATAATTTGTTGCATACATAATTTTATTTTTTGGTTTGGAAATGAATTCATTTGTTAAGTTAAGTTTCTTATCTACAGCCATTATCCTTTCAGGCTGCCAAGCGACAAGTCAAGGACAGACATCTCTTTATGAGAGATATCAAAACCAATCTAACAACAAAGCCTATTCAATAGGCACTAATGGAAAAGCTGGAGCAGCATGGAATGCAGGTTCAATCTCAGAGGCCATAGATTTAGCTAACGAAACATGCAGAAAAGACGGTGGTCAAAATTGTAATGTAACAGAGATCAATGGTCGACCAGCCATCAACTTTGATTTAAAAAATCAAAATACAACTAATCTTAATGCACCAAAAGCAGTTGATGCCATCAGCAAACAAACCAGAAAACCATTGTTACTACCTGGGGCTTATGGTGTACAGCCAATGACTTTTACTGAAATCGAAAATAACAACTGTAAAATCATCAATACTAACGCCATAAAAACAAAGCCAGAAAATCTTGAAGTAGAACTTTCTAATGTCGCTTATATGATGAGCGGGAATCGTTACCACATTACAAAAATAATCAATGCTAGTGATGATGATTCCATTTCGGTGATTGCTGATATATATCGCTGTAATCAAAGAACGTTAGCATCAAACTAGAATGTAACGACACAAAAAAAGCGGGTATAAGCCCGCTTTTTCAATACCGCTTCATGACCGTGATAACGGCCGTCCTTCCCTTATTCAACAGGGGTCTCTGACAGGCACTTACTGGCGTTATTCGGGTAAACCACGTACTCACCGTGATACTTCACGATCGATTTATCAGAAGTTGTAACGCACACCTGCTGTAAAGCCTTGCACAGAATACTTCACATCATCGAAATCTGCTGTGCGGTAACGGTAGCCAATGCCAACATCAACGTTGTTGAACATGTAACCCACCTCGACACCCGCTTGGTAGGTGAATTTAGAATCCGAACCTGATTGGCCAAGCACTTTGGCTTCGCCGTTCATTGTGCCAGCACCAAAAATGAAAGCACTGTAAAGATTGTTATCTGGCGCGGTAAATTTTGGACGGAAGTTAACGTAATACGCATCCCCATCCACACTCAGGCCTTCCGCTGAACCAGAAAATTTCGCTTGGCCAAAGTTTTGATATTCCAGCTCCAAACCTAAATCAACGCTTGGCGCCATTGTGAAACTGTAACCGCCGTAAACGTTAAAACCTAAATCATTTGTCTCATCAATGGAGCCCGCTTCTTTTAATTCGGTTTTATTGCCAAGTGCTAAATCAGCACCGCCATAAAAGTGATCGCCAGCGAAGGCACAGTTGCTGAAAAGAAGGGATACAAGAAGGAGCTTTTTCATTTTTGAAACCACATGTACTGCAAAAGCGCACATAGTAAGGCGTTAACGCGCACTTAATTGTGATATTGATCACGTTTTACATATGAGGTTTCAGGCAATACATCACCATCACGTCTACTTTGATAGACACAGCTAAACGGTGAAGACACAAAAAAAGCGGGCATCAGCCCGCTTTTTCATTGGAATCCATCTCTCCCCTGCCCTTATTCGGCTGGGGTCTCTGGCAAGTGCTTACCGGCGTTATTCGGGTAGACAATATACTCACCGTGATATTTCACGATAGATTTATAGTCAGTCACTTTGTACAGCAGCATACCCTGCTTGTACGCCTCTGCCAGTAATTGCTTCACATCACCACGGATGAACAGTGACAAAGGCTTCACCAACTCACCGTCTTCGGCAAACGCCAATTTGGCTTTCGCGGCACATACCACCAGCGATCCTTGACCATCAGTATGGTGCGTCACCTTACGGTCCACTTCATATTCCGTGGCAACGATCCAGTCAGCTTGCGTTAGCGAGTCATACAAGGCATCGAACTGTGCACGCGTCACAGGGTTAGCCTGCTCACCGTCACGCGGAATACCCGCATACACGCGCTGAATATCGATAAACTGCTGCTTAAGCTGCGCATGTTTACCCATGCTGCGTGATTGCTTCTGCCAGCTCACCAACGTCTCCACCACACAGGTGTTATAACGTTGCTGTTTAATCGCTTTAGTCACCCACGCACTGAAGAAGTGCGTTTCGCTGATTGGGTTTTTAGGCGTTTTGCCCATTGCTTGTGAGTCCGCAAGGTCTTGTAGACCGTCCGACACCACTTTATAAATTTCTTGATAAAACGTAGCCATGTGTTTCCTTAAGCATTACGCGATAACGACCAGTAAAATCCCGCCGACAATATTGCACAGGCAGCCATAGACAGCGCCATCGGCCACACGGTGGCATCCGGCATCATCGCCACCAAACCACCAATCACGGTACCCGTACCAAAGCGCATGGTGCCAGCCAGTGACGACGCCGTACCTGCCATGTGGGGATACTTGCCCAGCAAGCACGCCATGGTATTACTACCGATAATCGAAATCGTACCAACAAATAGCATGACAGGGATAACTACCCCCCACAAGCCTAGGTTAAGCAGTTGACCGCAAACCAAGCCGAGACCGGCGATTAACTGCACACTCAGGCCAAATCTTAGCATCCAATGTGAGCCTTTCTTTTTCACTAGACGACCGTTAATGCTGGTCATCACGATCAAGCACACCACGTTCAAGCCAAAGAGTAGACCGAAGTATTGCGTGCTGACGTGGTAAAGGTCGATGTAGACGAAAGCACCTACGGTTAAGAAGGTGAACATGCCAGCAAACGAGAAACCGCTGCAGAAAATTAAACCCACCGCTTGTTTGGTGGTCAGCATTTTTGCGTAGTTACGCAGTGTCGACCCTAAATGGAACGGTAACCGCTTTTCAACGGGCAACGTTTCAGGGATTTTGACACCCACTGCGACAATAATGAGCAAGGCAAAACCTGCCAACACCCAGAAAATCGAACGCCAGCCAAACCAGACCGCTAAATAGCCCCCCAACATGGGCGCAATCAGCGGGGCGACGGTCATGACAAGGGTAATAAACGACATCATCCGCGCGAATTCTTCGCGCTCGAACATGTCTCTCACCAACGCCTGAATGATCACGGCCGCAGCGGCACCGGCAAAGCCTTGTGCGGCACGTACCCACGTCAATTCTACAATGCCTTGTGACGTTGCACTGAACATCGCCGCAATCGCAAAGGCAAAAATACCGATCAACAAAATCGGTTTACGCCCATAACTGTCCGCTAACGGGCCATGCAATAACTGACCAATGGCAAAGCCGGCGGTATACGCGGTTAACGTGGTTTGCACCAGGCTGGGCGACACCGCAAGATCACGCGCGATGGTTGGCATCGCGGGAAGGTACATATCAATGGCAAGCGGTGTTAAGGCGCCAATCGCACCTAAAATCAAAATAAATGGCAGACTCAACGAAGGGCTGTCTTTTGTTGTCATAGGGACTCTGCTAGTGAGAAAAGTGTCAGATTAGAGGGTATTGTACGATGATTAGGCTGAATAGACTCTTTCTTGGCAAGAAATACTGTCGGTTTTACGGATAATTAGAAACAAAAAAGGAGGGTTTCCCCTCCTTTCCACTTCATCATGGCGTAAACCACGATAAATACTTACTGGTTATGGCATGAATGCAGCAATTTCTTCTGCTGTTAGCTGACGGTATTCACCCGGCGCTAACGCTTCATCTAACTCAATAGGACCAATGTGTGCGCGGTGCAAGCCCACAACACGGTTGCCCACAGAAGCAAACATACGCTTCACTTGGTGATACTTGCCTTCTGAAATGGTGATCACCGCTTCGCGTTCACTCACAATTTCCAGCTTAGCAGGACGCGTTAGGTCATCTTCCCCACGCAACTGCACCCCTTCAGCAAACAGCTGAATGGTCTCTTCTGGAAGCGGATCGGCTAATTCAACAAAGTATACCTTCTCACAGTGATGGCGAGGAGAGGTGATACGGTGTGACCATTGACCATCATCCGTTAACAATACTAAACCTGTTGTATCGCCATCCAAACGACCGGCAACGTGCAGCTTTTCAGGGCTCACGATATCCAGTAGAACAAACACGGTCGGGTTATGATCATCCACATGTGAACACACGAAACCTTGCGGCTTATTCAGCATGAAATAACGCGGGCCTTCAAAACGTAGAGGACGACCGTCAAATTCAACGTCGCAGTCATCGGTCACTTTCAGCGCAATGCTTTTTGTGATTTCGCCATTAACTTCAATACGTTTTTCTTTCAAGACTTTCGCCGCTTCTCTGCGGGTGATGCCGAGTGTGGTACACAGGAATTTATCAAGCCTCATTACTGGCTCCAGAGGGTACTAAAACGCCTATGATACAACTTATCTGGCTACTTCACATTACCATTGTCGGTTTTGAACTAAAATTGAAGCACGTAAATAAGTCCGGCGAGGTATGTGCATTGATGCAATGTGCCCGCCATACGATTGACCCGAAAGTTCCGTGCATTTTTTCAGAATTTAACTAACCTCAAACTCTCGAACATTTTTTGAAGATTACCACCTCAAACAATGGACGGAACACAGGTTGATTTCGTATAAAAAGACAATCTCCTTACCTGTCAGTAAGGATGCCTAACTGCAAAGGTCTCATTATGAATATCTCACTTGTTGCGCCAAGTCTCTCCTCCATGGATATGTTGCTCAAACTGGTTGAAGAACTGTTTGAGTATGAAGTGCTTCCGCAAAAAAAAGAGCAGACACAACAGGCGATCCATCAATTACTCAGCAACCCAGAGCTTGGCCAAGCCTGGCTGATTGAAATCGAAGACGGTGGCGAGAAAGTCATCGCCGGGCATATCATTATCAGCTACAGCTTTAGCCTTGAACACGGTGGCCGTATTGGCCTTATCGATCAATTCTATCTGAAGTCCGACTGGCGACAGCAAGGTATCGGTACCGATCTGCTGCCACAAATTGAGCAACACCTAACAGCGGCTGGCGTGAACGCCCTGTCGCTTGAAGTGAATATTGGTAACCGTGGTGCGAGAAATTTCTATGAAAAGCATGACTTTGTCCCACGCCGTCAATTCTGCATGATGACAAAAGTGCTTCATCCTGAAGAAGTACCACTGACCATTGCCTCGTAATTACACACATATAACACGCAACTGATTCACGACGCGCGGCCCTAGATTCTCAGAACAGTCCTCGCACTGCATACAACGTCGGTATACAAGCTCTATATATCCGTTAGTTGAATGTGGTGCGATTCTTTTTCATCTCCTCGCATATCCGTGTGCCAACCAGTACACTAGCCGCAGATCTTCCATTGAACAGCGTCTGACCAAGCTATGTATACTCTCCGCCCCTATCAACAAGATAGCGTGAATGCCACCATCCACTATTTCAGAAAAAACAGCACACCTGCCGTTCTTGCCCTGCCAACCGGTGCCGGAAAAAGTTTGGTCGTGGCCGAATTAGCGCGCATTGCCCGCGGGCGAGTCTTGGTACTGACGCATGTGAAAGAATTGGTGGAACAAAACCACAGCAAATACGAAAGCTATGGCTTAAAAGCGTCGATTTTCTCTGCCGGATTAGGCCGTAAGGAAACCGACAAGCAAGTGGTGTTTGCTTCGGTGCAGTCGATGGCCAACAGTTTGGAGCTCTTCGCTAACGAATTTTCCCTGCTGGTGATCGACGAGTGCCACCGCGTGCCTGATGACGAAAACAGCGCCTACCGCCGTGTGATCAGCCATGTGCAAGCCATTAACCCCGGTATCAAAATTCTAGGCTTAACCGCCACGCCGTACCGTTTAGGCATGGGTTGGATTTACAAATACCACACGCGCGGTCAGGTTCGTACCGATCAAGATCGTTTCTTCCGCGATTGTATTTTTGAACTGCCAATCCGCTACCTGTTGGATGAGAACTTCCTGACGGAACCGAAAGTCATGGACATGGCAGTACTCGGCTATGATTTCTCCAGCCTGAAACCGTCAGTGAACGGCCGCTATAAAGAAGCCGATCTCGACAGTGTGATTGAACAGTCGCAACGCGCCACACCGATGATCATCGATCAAGTGGTCGACTACGCCAAAGACCGCCGCGGCGTAATGATTTTTGCGTCCACCGTGAACCACGCCAAAGAAATCATGGGCTACCTCGCCCATGAAAACGCCGAGCTGGTCGTCGGTGATACCCCGTTGGATGAGCGAGATCGCATCATCAATGCCTTCAAGCGCCAAGAGATCAAATATTTGGTGAATGTGTCGGTACTGACGACAGGGTTTGATGCCCCGCATGTGGATTTAATTGCGATTTTGCGCCCCACCGAATCCATCAGCCTGTACCAGCAGATTGTCGGGCGTGGCTTGCGTTTGTTTGAAGGCAAGAAAGATTGCTTGGTGTTGGAGTATGCGGGTAACTGTTACGACCTGTACCAACCGGAAGTGGGCGACCCAAAACCGAACAGCGACAGTGAAGTGATCATGGTGCCCTGCCCGGCCTGTGGCTTTAATAACAGCTTCTGGGGCAAACTGGATCCCGCAGGCTTTTTAATTGAGCATTATGGCCGCCGCTGTCAGGGCTACTTTGAAGATGACGACACCGGTGAGCGCGAAGAGTGCGGCTACCGTTTCCGCGCGAAATACTGTGAAGAATGCGGCGCAGACAATGACATTGCGGCCCGTCGCTGCCATCAGTGTGATGCGGTGATGGTGGATCCGGATAAAAAACTGCGTGATGCATTAAAGCTGAAAGACGCGATGATCATGACATGCACCGACTTCCGCTTAGAGCCGGGCAAGAACAAGTTTGGTAAGCCGCAATTGAAGGTCATTTATATTAGTGATGAAGACGCCGAGATCAGCGAAGTGTGGCCACTCTCGACCAAAACGCAAAAAAACGAGTTTTTGAAGAAGTTTATTAATCCCCACTTGGTGGATCGCCATCGCCCGTTTACGGACACCGCACCAAGCAAAGTGGCCAACAACGAACACCGTCTGCGTCCACCGGAAATCATAATCGCGCGCAAGAGTGGCCGATTCTGGGCCATCCGTGACAAACTGTTTGATCTCGACCAATACCAAAAGCAAGATGCTTAACGCTCAAGTACGATAAGCATTAGCCACACCAAAAGCTGCACAATACTCTGCCAGCCCCCCCTCTCTTTTTGAGGTGGGGAGCTGGTTTTGAGGTGGGCTGGCATGCAAAATCGGTCAGCGCATGCCTGCCTGTTCGGTAAAGCTTATTCGGTGAAGCTTAGCCTCTCGTCCCAAACGTTTTGTTCTCAAGGTACTTCAAGGCCGCTTGGCAGTGCTGGCGACGGGCTTTATCCGCCATCATCATTTCAGCGGCAGCCATATTACCCGCCTCGTAATTGAGCAAGCTGTCTAATTCTGCATGGTAGCGAGTCAGTTCACGCACAATGCTTTTCTTGTCATATTCACTGGCAAGATCGCGAATCGTATTGAGGGTGATATCTGTTGCACTGGCTTCTAGGCTGTCAAACGAGCTTGACGAAACAGCAATGCTGCCCCTCACTTTCTCTTTCAGCGTCACAAAAGACGCATTCTTCGTCTTCGTATCCATGATTCACTCATCAAAATTAGTTATCAACATGATGAAATTACGTTGATTTTATGATCGCGTACACTATTTTCATGTTTCCTTCATTAAAAAGTGGGAGGTTCACCGCACTTCCCTGTTGGATTCTCCACCACTCGCTTATCTCTTCATGCTCTCTTTTGCGCCCTCTACCGCTCTCTACGCACTATCAGCGCAATAAAAGTGGTTGGATAACAACCAGAAAATAGCGTGCAGTGTGAGTATTTCTAACAATACGGTGATAATTTACGTCATTGAATGCATTTGATGGGTTTTATGCTTGCTGCTGACGGACAACATTGGTAATATCCGCGCTCGATTTATGACATTGAGTAAGGTCGCATTACTTGGTGGATCATGGATCTTATTACTAACTTAAAGAGTATTTAAGATGAAATTTGAAGCAGTACTACGTACTGACCTAGGTAAAGGTGCGAGCCGCCGCCTACGTCACGCAAACAAGTTCCCAGCAATCATCTACGGCGGCGAAGCTGCTCCGATCGCTATCGAACTAAACCACGACGAAGTTATCAACCAGATGGATAAAGCTGCGTTCTACGAAGCAATCACTCTAGTTGTTGATGGTCAGGAAATCCAGGTTAAGCCTCAAGATATCCAGCGTCACGCTTTCAAGCCAAAAGTTGAGCACATGGACTTCAAACGCATCTAATTGCGGGTTCATACTCTTCAAAAAAGCGCCTTTATGGCGCTTTTTTTATGCCTGTCGAAAACCATTTACTTTCATCTCGCCCGTAGTAACACACACGCTAAAACAACGGCTGTTGTGGATCCATGTTTTCATCTCTGCCTCCTTCTTCTCCTTGTTGTGCTGCCCGTCTTGCGCGCTGCACCCGTAAATAGCGTTGACGGCACAGGCGCACCACATTGCGTTTTTGTTCATTCGTCAGATGTTGCCAGTGAAAACGTTCTTCACGGCTGCGATAACACCCTTTGCAATATCCGCGATCATTGGCTTGGCACACGCCAATACACGGGCTGGGGATAGGAAAAAAATCTAATTGTTCCACCGTGTCATTCCCCTTCCTCATTCTGCGTTTAACGGTCTGATAAAGCCTTAAATACCTGATAAAACAAGTATAGCGGCATTTTCATCCACGCTTTCAATGACGTGATATCGCAGCAGAATTGTTAATGTAATTCATCAATGTTAATAAAGATGACATTAACGAACTTGCCAATTAAACAATTTTTTTGCTAGTCTGAGAGAGTTATCAGGATAAATAACGCTATTTTTTGAATGCAGTCACTATTGTCTGCTATCTCACTTGGAGGGAACCATGGATTTTTTTGTACCATCGGCAACAAGCCCACAGCAAGCAGAAGCCATTTTTAGCTCTATCGCGACACACATTGCTGCTCCTGAACAAGCACAGCGTGTTTATAAACTATCATGGGAACATGAGGGACAAACGTGCACGTGTGAGATTGGTCAACCCCTGCCTGACGTTTTCCGCGTTGAAGAGACGGTTCTTGCCATTTTTGATTGTGGGGATGAATACCAGATTTGTACCCCTAACCGTGGTGCCATCAAGTTTGAGCCTGTGCATGCGGCCAAAGCAACGGTCACGGATGTTCAATTCTTCAATTGATCTGCATTCATTAAACTGCACTCGTTGAGATCCACGTTGATCGTCACGATCAAAAAAACCCGCATAATGCGGGTTTTTCTTTGTGCGATGATCGTATGATCTGAGCGAGATCACACTGTCACACCAGCCTCTGCGAAGCTGGCCATGTTGTTATAAAACTCGGCAGACGCATGCACCAATGGCACCGCTAATACGGCCCCCGTGCCCTCACCCAAACGCAATGACAAATCCAACAACGGCGTGGCATCCAGTAACGACAACGCCAAACGGTGGCCTGATTCGTGTGATTGATGGGCGAAAATCATATAATCCCGTGCCTCTGGCTGAATACGTGTAGCAAGCAACGCCGCTACCGTCACGATAAAGCCGTCCACCAGCACAGGCGTTTGTTTTTCCGCCGCGCCCAAGAAAGCACCGACCATCTGCACAATCTCAAATCCCCCCACTTCGGCTAACGCTGTATAAGGATCATTGCTGTCACAACGCGCTACCCCTTGTTCAACCAACGCTTGCTTCAGCGCCAATTGTGCTGGCGAAATCCCTGTCCCTAATCCAACACATTCTTCTACCGGTTGACCCGACACCGCGGCCAACAATGCCGCTGCACTGCTGGTATTGCCAATGCCCATTTCCCCAAACATTACCAGGTTGCAGCCACCGTCAATCACACGCTGCACCAAGCTTTTGCCGTAATCGATACCTTGCACTACTTGCGCTTGGCTCATCGCTGCTTGTTCGGCAAAGTTCGCGGTGCGATCACCCAATCGTTGTGACAACAATTGTGGGGAGTCTGTCTCTACCGGATACAAAATGCCGCAGTCGACCACATTCAACGCCACATTACTGACACGGCAGAAACTGTTTACCGCGGCGCCACCTGCCAAAAAGTTCAGCACCATCTGCTGCGTAACCGCACTCGGTGCAATGCTCACGCCCGCATCGGCAATGCCGTGATCGCCAGCAAAAATCAGCAACGTTGGCTGCGTCAACGTAATGGTATCCACCGCTGCCGCCTTACCCTGGCTTTGGATCATCGCCAACTGAAAAGCGACAGACTCAAGCTGACCAAGCGCTCCGACGGGTTTGGTTTTTTGATCGATCCGTTGTTGGAGCGCATCTGCATACTGGGTGTTCAACATCATGTATTCCTTGCCTTCTTTTACGTTATCGTTATTTTTTATGACAGCTATGACGGCGTCGCCATGCACTAAATCACAGTTAAAGCAGAGCTAAAGCAGAAGCAGGCCTAAAACAGCCCCAGTTGCGGCGCCGTCATGGCGTCAAAAGAGCGACCAATAAACGGCAATATGCCATCGGCAACGGGGCGAAGTTGCTTATCCACGTAGTGATCATAATCAATCGGACTTTGTTGTGCTTCAATCGGTTCCGGGCCATTTACGGTGATCACGTACTCAATCCATCCCCCGTTCTGATATTGCATCGGGCGACCCATGCGCACATTGTGTTCATCAGCCAGTCGCGCCGCACGCACATGCGGAGGCACATTTTTCTGGTATTCCGATAAGTGACGGCGTAACCGCTTGCGATACACTAACTCGGCATCATACTCACCCGCCCGTGTCGCTTGGACATAAGCCTGCACATAGTCGTCCACGTCTACGTCATGGAACACACGATGATATAATGCCTGTTGGAAGGTTTGCGCCAATGGCGTCCAATCCGTACGCACCGTTTCTAGCCCTTTGTAGATGATTTTTTCCTCATCGCCCTGCCGGATCAAGCCTGCATACCGTTTTTTGCTACCGGTTTCTTGTCCGCGAATCGTCGGCATCAAAAATTTGCAGTAATGCGTCTCATATTCCAGCTCCAGCGCCGATTCCACACAATAGGTCTCACGCAGATGTGCTGCCCACCACTGATTAATGTGGGTGACCAATTGCTGGCCAATGGCATCGGCGTCTTCCGAGCGATACGCGCTGTTCAGTGACACAAACGTGGAGTCCGTATCGCCGTAAATCACCTCATAGCCCTGCTGTTCAATCAGATCACGGGTGGTTTTCATGATCTCATGACCCCGCATGGTAATGGATGACGCTAAACGGTGATCAAAGAAACGACAACCGGAAGATCCCAATACGCCGTAAAACGAGTTCATGATGATCTTGATCGCCTGTGAAAAGGCTTTCTCACCATCGCGCTTGGCTTGATCACGTGCCGCCCATAGATCTTCAATCATCTGTGGCAAAAAGTGCTTCTGACGATGAAACTGCCCGCCCCGAAAACCGGCTATCGCCTGATCATCCCCTTTACCTTCTTCCAATAGCAAACCTTCAACCAACCCCAGCGGATCAATACGGAAAGTGCGGATAATAGAGGGATACAAGGATTTAAAGTCCAACACCAATACCGACTGATACAACCCCGGCTTGGAATCCATCACGTAACCACCAGGGCTGGCAATCCAATTGTCACTCTCAAGGCTCGGGGCCACATAACCGGCGCGGTGCAATTGGGGTAAATACAGGTTAGTAAACGCCGCGACCGAGCCGCCAATACGATCCAACTCAACGCCAGTCAAACAGCAACGTTCAATGGCAAAGTCGAGCATATGTGTTTGCTCGAAGATCCGCGTAACCAGCTTACAGTCCTGCAAGTTATAGGTCGCTAACGCCACTTTGTCTTCACGGAACATCTGGTTAATTTCTGCCATGCGATCATGGACATTGTGGATGGCCTTACCTTCGCCCAATAATTCCTGCGCCACCGACTCCAATGACCATGAACGAAAGTTATACGTTGCCGTTTTCAGGGTATCGATCCCGTCCATGACGACCCGCCCAGGCACGCTAATAAAACCCTGATTTGGATTTTGTGACGACTGACGCCAATGCGGGGGCTGTTTCCCTCGCCCTATGCGTAGCGTGATGGCATTCCACTCCGCGCGTTTAAGCAGCAGACGGAAGTCAAAATCAATCACATTCCAGCCAATCACAATGTCGGGGTCAAACTGTAAGAACCAGCTTTCCAGCGCCAGTAGCAGGGCTTTTTCTGATTCAACCCATTGCATCCACGGTATCGTTTTTTGCTCAGCCGTCGGCTCACCTACCATGATCACACGGCTATCGCGCTCACTGTATAAGCCAACAGAATACAAAATGCCTTTTTCAGAACATTCGATATCCAATGACACTGTCGACAACGTGGGTTTGTAGTCGGCCGCTTTGGCTTTTACACCCGTATAATCGTCGTAATCCGTACGTGATTGGTGCTGGCCGGTAAACGCGATGCCACCTTTGATGAAACGCTCCATCAAATAGCGATCCGCTAAACGGATATCGGCTTCAAAGACGTCAATGCCCAATGGCGCTAACACCGTGCTGACTTGCAAACTGTCCCGAATGGTGGCGCAGTAACAGGCCGACATAGCGTCATGCTGGAAATTGGTCATCGGCAGGGATTTCCACGTCACCCTTAATCCCGCATTGTGCAATGCCGCGTGTGCCGCGTCTTGTTCTTGCTGACGAATAAAGCAAACCGGCTTTTCATCATGCACCACAAGCCGAGCCGGACCGTTAAGGGTACTCACCCAGAGCACAATTTCTGTACGCCCGCGAACATCACGAGACTGCCTCGTTAACACGAAACCTGTATTGGGGGTTTGAGATTGCGTTTGAACGTGTGCTTGAGTCAGCAACTTGACCTCTCCGTGACCGTTAGCATTAGCCAATCTTGCGGTCTATTTTATCAAATTCAGTCACAACCCAACGGCCGAAGTCGTTGATCATAAATAACACCGCTTTTTTCGGCACTTGCTGCCCCGACAATAATATAAAGAGGCGCTCTATATTGAGGGATTTATCCGGATAATAAGTTAAGAATAGTTCAGCCGCCTCCTCAATCGACCAAACCCATTGCCCCGACCGATGGAAGGTCAGTGCATAAGCACTCCAAATCATTTTTTTCGCGATGTCGCGGCAATAAGCCAAATAATGCGATAACACCTGTGTTTTCATTATTTTATGGCGATAATCATCCAGTTGCTGTGCGATATCACCATTCTGAGCACGCGCAATATCCCAACTGGCTTCAAAGCAACCAAAACGGGTTGATAAATCATCACCATAAACACAACAACAGCAATGTTTCAGCCAAAATCCCCATTCAAAAATCGCGTGTAATGATGTGGCGGTTTGTTTGCTGACCCATTGCACGGACACATGCGGAAAGAAACGTTGTTGCTGTTCAGCACGGCGCGCAATCGCCTGAATCGTTGATTGCTCATTGGGTGTCAGATCCCGCATCACAACCAGTGTGATGTTCACATCCGAACAACCCGCCACCGCGCAGCCTCGCACCACACTGCCGGCCAAGTACAGGCTGTGTAATACCGGCCCTAAGCCGACGGTAAACTGATGGATGATCCCCCTGACTATCGCTGCCGTTTGAGGCTGCAAAGAGGATTGATTGACAAGTACAGGTAAAGCCGATGCCACAATTTTGCCTTGTTAAATGAAGAAACGCGCCGATTATACGCTACATACGGTATGCATGAAAAAGCCCTTCTCTGTCTCATTGCTGAATAAGTATTGATCTTTTACTCTAACGGGAAACATAATCATCCATAAAACGCATTTTTATGCTCCTTTAATACATACAAAATAGTGTTTTTATTTTGAACATTCATGCAATGTTTTTATTTATACCAACCCATATCCAAAGCGATAAATTTACTATATAGTCCCGCCATTCTGACCGGCGCATAAAAAGTAATGACGAAAAATAATACATATTTTATCTTTATTATAACATTCATTTTTGGATGTGTAACATTGTTGTTTTATTTTGAAAGTGTGGCAAAAAAAGAATCCGCCGCCACTGCGTCTGAATTATTCAACATGATTGACCCCCACTTTATTAAACTGGAAAGCCGTTTATCGACCATTGACCGTTTATATCCAACCTGCAGCGAAGAAAGCATTAAAGCGCTTGAAGAGGTCACCTTTAATTCCACGTTAACGGAAGAAATCAGCGTGATTAAAAATCACCACTTTGCATGCAGTGATCGTCCTTTGGCATCAATGAATTTACTTGTCGGCCCAGAGCATATTGCACAATACCAATCCGATGAACCGTATTCGATCTACCGAGGTATCAGCCAACGGCGCAACATTGAAGGGATCTTCTTCATGGCCCACTATGGCGAAACCTGGTTCCGCGTGCTTCTCGAGTCTCGCTACTTAGACTTTTGGTTCAAGGGTATAGGCAATCACCGTACCATTTTTTCTTCTGTTAACAACCGCGAAGGTGCACTGCTTAGTCGCAGCCACCCGTTAGCGAATGAACACATTTACTACAAAACGACGATCGCCTCTTCCCGCTTTCCTTATACGGTTACATCGGGATACACAGGTAGCATGTTAGGCGAACTGGCGTTAAGTGTTTTACCTTATAGTTTATTAATTGTTACCATTTGTTCATTATTATTTACACTAGCCTTAAACCAATATTTAACATGGCGAGACTCTCTTTCGGCTGAAATTAAACGTGGTATCGAACAAAACGAATTCTGTGCTTATTATCAACCCATTGTTGATGCCTCTACAGGGGTATGGATTGGGGCAGAGTTACTTGTTCGCTGGCAGCATCCGGTGCGTAAAATCATTGCGCCATTGGAATTTATTCCTGCCGCTGAGCAATCCGGACAAATTAACGATATAACATTACAACTCATTGAGCGGGCCGCTTTTGAGAAAATGGATATCATGACGTTTGATAAACCGTTTTATCTCTCTATCAATGTCACAGCCTCCATGATTGCAAATTTTGCGTTTGTTAACGCGGTAACGAGTATCATTAAACAATTCCCGGTGCTATCCCACGGTATTGTGATGGAGTTTTCTGAGCGTGATAATTTCTCCAATACGGATATTCCGTCATTGTTATCGGGTATGCAGCGTTTGCGTGACTTGGGTATCCGCTGGGCGCTAGATGACTTTGGTACCGGCTATGCGGGGCTTTCTACCCTTCAAGCACTGAGCTTTGATATCCTAAAAATTGACCGATCCTTCGTTGCCGCGTCTGTCACCGATTCAGTGACACAATCTATTTTGGGTAACATGGCGGAAATGGGACACCGACTCGACTGCCATTTAGTGGCTGAAGGGGTTGAAACCCGCGCACAAGCACAGCAGGTTCTAGACCTCGATATCGATTACTGCCAAGGTTTTTATTACGCCAAACCAATGCCTTACAAACGCTTTATTGCAAAATTCAAAATCTATTCAGCGTAAGTGGCGAAACCTGACATAAACTACTAAACAAAGTGATGATTAACGGCTTTTTCGGTTGTATAATCCGCCCTCTTAAAAGTAAGAAGCTTTATTAACGCAATAGGTAATAAACATGCCAAGAGCAAGTGAGATTAAAAAAGGTTTTGCCATTGTTACTAACGGCAAGACATTGCTAGTAAAAGACATTGAAGTAACGACCCCTGGCGGCCGTGGCGGTACAAAGATCTACAAAATGCGTTGTACTGACCTAGCAACGGGTGCACGTGTTGATGAGCGCCTAAAAGCAGACGACGTCGTTGATACTGTTGATATGACTAAGCGTGCAGTGACGTTTTCTTACGTTGACGGTGAGACAATCATCTTCATGGATACTGAAAACTACGACCAGCACACATTCGATGCTTCAGCGATTGAAGATGAAATGCTATTCATCACTGAAGATACACAAGGTATTCACATTATCCTTGTTGACGATAAAGCCGTTGGCCTAGAACTACCTTCATCTGTAGAACTGACTATCGTTGAAACTGATCCATCAATCAAAGGTGCTTCAGCCTCTGCACGTACTAAACCTGCACGTCTAACGACAGGTTTGGTTGTTCAGGTTCCTGAATACATTTCACCTGAAGATCGCATCGTGATCAACACTGCTGAGCGTAAGTACACCAGCCGTGCATAATCGCTTTTGCGATTCACCTAGTCGGGACACGCTCGACTAGGTGAGCTTTCTCCCTCCTCTGTTTTTACCCCTAGATCTATTTCCTTTCCCGTTTCAAGATACTCTGTCTGTCCTGATCTACGGATACTATATATACACTCTGCTGACACGATGCCTTTGCATCACACTTGGTATTCCTTTTCTCTCTCGTTATACTGTGCACTTACTCAACCAGAGATAGACAGCGTTCATGGACACACCAAACCTTATTTCATACGACGACGTTATTGACGCGGCTTACGACATTTTTCTAGAGATGGCTTCTGAGAATTTAGAGCCAGCAGACGTGCTGCTCTTCACGTTGCAGTTTGATGACCGTGGCGCAGCGGAACTCGTTGAAACCAAAGATGACTGGGAAGAGCACGTTGGCTTTGACGTCGATAAAGACGTATACGCAGAAGTGCGTATCGGCCTTGTAAACGAAGAAAACGACGAGCTTGATGATGTGTTTGCGCGCCTACTTGTAAGCCGTGACCCTGACAACAAATTCTGTCATATTCTGTGGAAGCGCGACTGATCGTGTCGTAATCAACAGATATAAAAAAGCGGCGTATTTCATACGCCGCTTTTTTGTTTTTAACTGTTTTGCCAATCGTATTATTGCATGACCGCGTGGGTCTCTTCGTGCTCACTGCGGCGTACCCAGAACATACTGATCACCACTAAAATAGCCATCACACTCATCACTGCACCCAAGCTGTATTGATCTTCTGCGCGCATCATGGATGCCGCCAATGTCGCAATACCCGCACCCAAGTTTTGTAAGCCACCCAATACTGCACCGGCGGTGCCCGCATGGTGGGGGAACGGCTGAATCGCCGCCGTTGTCGCCGCAGGGAAAAGCACGCCTGCACCGATAAAGTAGATAAATGCCCCGCCAATCAGCGAATTCACCGTCACTAAGCCCGCGATACCTGGAATTAGGATGGTCACAGCACCCGCAATGATCGCCACCATACCGGCATACATGGCACGTGTATTCCCCCAACGCTTCGCAAGCGCCGATGATAGCCATGCCCCCGCCATATAGCCCGGCAACGGCAACACGAAAAGCAAGCTCACAGTGTTAGGATCCAACTTCAACACGCTGCCGAGCAACACACCCGCCGCCGCTTCAAAAACGGCAATACCGGCAAAAGTCGCAATCAAACACAATACATAGCCTTGGAAACGACGATTACCCAACACGTAGCGGTAACTCACCATCACACGCTCATGACGGCGTTTTTCCGCAGGTAACGTTTCAGCAAACAGGCACATCATCGCAACCGTGACGATAGCCCCGAACACCAACAAGAAAACATAACTGGCTTGCCATGCAAATACCGTCGACAGGTAGCCCCCCAGCACTGGCGCAAGCAGCGGCGAGAAGATCACGCCCATGCTGACCAAACTGTTGGCACGGTGCAGATCGGCACCGTCGTAGCAATCGCGAGTGACAGTACGGCTCATTGCGCCACTACAGCCCGTGCCCATGCCTTGCACAAAGCTGGCCATCAGGAACCATTCAAAGCTCGGCGCAAACAACGCCACCACCGCACCGATTAAGTAGATACTCATGCCCACAATAATCACAGGGCGACGGCCGATACGGTCAGACAGCGGACCATAAATAAACTGTGACAATCCGTAAGGGATCAAGTAAGCCGCCATCACCGCTTGCAAATAAGACGACTTCACTGAGAAGAACTCAGACATCGCAGGAATAGAAGGCACATACATGGTTTGTGTCATTTGCCCTACCGCCACCAGCACGATAATCAGAAATAACAGCTTGCCCATGTTCGTAGAAGATGATTGCTGATCCACAATCCGGTTCCTTATCGCAGAATAATATTTTGTTTTGGGTGTGATTTATTGAAATAAACGCACAGTGAAAGAATAAAACTCTGGATTTAAATTGCAGGTCAAATTATATGATTGGAATTTAACAAAAGATTAGCATCAACAGCTGCTTTATTCGCGCAGATAGTAATGCGCAACCTCTGTGTGAGCAACTATTTAGCGTGATTCACAGCACGATTGTTTGTTATCAATTGCATTAGAAAAACTAATAGAAAGTCCAAAGAGAAGGCAGAGAGAGGTCCAAAGCAGGTAGGCTATGTGGATGATATCAAAGACGCAGAAAGTACCGTGTAACGTGAGTGGATAAGAAAAAGCCCCGCACAAGGCGAGGCTTCATCAGTCACCGTGAAACATGCTTAATCGAAATGGAAGCGGTGTTTACCGTGGCTGGCTTTCGTTTTCAGGTACTGTTCGTTACCGTCTTTCACGTGGGCTTTAGTGCCGACCACTTCAGTGATTACGATACCAAACCCTTCTAACTCACGAATTTTTTTCGGGTTATTCGTCACCAAGCGGATAGACGTAATTCCCAATGCCTGAAGCATTAATGCCGCTTCACTAAATTCACGCAAGTCATCGCCAAAACCCAGATGGTTATTGGCTTCATAGGTATTCATACCCTGACTCTGAAGCTCATAAGCATCGATTTTGTTATACAGACCAATACCACGGCCCTCTTGGCGAAGATACAGCAGTACACCGCCTTCTTGCCCCATCTTTTCGATGGTTTCATCCAGCTGCTCACCACAGTCGCAACGTGACGAATGGAAGACGTCGCCCGTCAAACATTCTGAATGCATGCGTACCAGTGGTGCTTCTGTACGTTGGTCAGCACCTTGGAAAATCAATGCGACATGCTCTTTACCTGATTTCAACCCATTGAATGAAAGCAGATCGGCCGCAATGTCACTTCTCTGGCCGACTTTAAAAGGCACTCGTGCCCTTACATTTACCATGTTGTTCCTAAGTACTTCTACAGCCAAGCAGTCAATGCTCTCGTCTCAACAGCCAGCAATCGTTGGCCCGCCGACATGCACAAACCATAAGGCTAAAACTCAATACACACTATCCTGTGCTGATACTTTAGAAGCCATGCACAGAATAGACTCGTTGCTATGGTCATTTGACGCGCAATGATATCTAAAATTATGACACGAAAACAGCCCGAAGGCATGGAATGACGATCGCGCCATACTTGACCAATTTACTGCGTCATTATTGTTATAATATAACAATAAAAAACCACAAGGTGAATGGCTTTATTTAGACGTTACGCGCTCAGCATAAAAACGGCGGGAAGATTGGGTTTGAAAGCAACATGTTGACGCCAAAGTAAAACACACAACCCCAGTCATAATGGCCGCCATGCGCATCCAGTCAGCCCCCATCATCATACGCATTGTCACCATATCGTAAGTGATCAACAACCAACCCAATGCAACCACCGCCAGCAACCCAGTCATCACCCATGGAATCGCCCGATGGCGGATCAGTAACACCAATGGGCACAGTACCAATAACGCAAACGGCACCATGGCGCTCACACGCAAAAAGTGCGCGGCAAATACCCAACAACTGAGCACAACAGGCAACAACCGAATAGCCAACATCTTTCTCACTCTCACATCAAACGGACACTCTTTATTGCATTATATATACACCTTTGTATGACAAATTCCTAGCCTTGCCCTTTGGTCGCCCCTTGCTGCTGACGTGTCCCTTTGGGGGCGATTGGTCATTTGTGTTGCATTTTCAGCAAGCTGTCGCTGATGAAATAAGCAACCAGCGTTTTTTTACACACCGGTAATTGTTATTTTTGATAGAAGCTCTAAAATTGCGCGGTTACAATTCCTGACTCTCACTGGTTTTCCAGGCAGGATTAATTAATTGGTCAGGCAGCCACTTGCTGCCTGCGACGCAGTAAAGGAAACGACATGATTCAAGTTGTTGGTCACAAAAACCCAGATAGCGATAGCATCTGCTCTGCACTTGTTGGCGCAGAACTTCTAAAAGCACGCGGCCTAGAAGCGAAAGCCGTTCGCCAAGGTGAACTAAACCGTGAAACGCAACACATCCTTGCGCAAGCGGGTGTTGAGCAGCCTGAAATGTGCACCGGTGTGGCTGGCGAGAAAATCTGGCTAGTTGACTACTCTGATCTTGCACAAGGTCCTGATGATATCGCTGATGCGGAAATCATGGGTATTGTAGATCACCACCGTCTAGGTGATGTAACCACGGTTAACCCACTTGAAGCATGGATCTGGCCTGTCGGTTGTACATGTACCATCATGTTCAACCTATTCAAGATGGAAAACACAGAAATCACTCGCCCACTAGCGATCCTAATGATGTCTGCGATCCTAAGCGACACGGTAGGCTTTGCGTCTCCAACTTGCACACAAAAAGACAAAGATGCAGTAGCTGAATTGGCTGTGATTGCTGACGTACAAGATCTTGATACCTTCATCAAAGAGCTATTGATCGCGAAAACAGATATCGCAGGCCTAACCGCTGCGCAACTTGTTGAGAAAGATCTTAAAGCCTACCCATTCAACAACCGTGACGTTGTTGTTGGCCAGATCGAACTTGCTACTCTTGAGCAAGTTGACAGCATGATCGAAGAGCTAGAAGCTGATCTTCAGCGTCGTTGTGACGAAGAAGGCCTAGCAATGGCAGCATTGATGCTGACTGACATCACCACAAGCACAACGCGCCTACTTTACAAGGGCGAGTGGAATGCAACGCTGGATCAGTTCGCTGAAAACGGCATGCTGATGATGCAAGACACGCTAAGCCGCAAGAAGCAAGGCTGGCCTTGGCTTCAAACTGTACTGGCTTAATCAATCCGTTGGTTTCGTCAGTAAATTGAAAAGGAACGCATTGCGCGTTCCTTTTTTGTTTGGCTTTCTTTGGTTTTTAATACGGCAGTCTACCGCTGACCTTTCAAACTCGACGTTTCATTTAAAATGTCTGCAAAGTGAGTCACAAATTCACGCCCCACCACTTTCCCTTCGCGATAGTCTTTTTCGAGATCATCTTTGTCACTGAGCAACGCCCGACTACACAGGCTTTTCTCTGGTGCAATTTGAATCACTTTGAGCCCCGCAGGTGGAGACAGCATAAACGCATGGGCGGCTTCGTAGGTTTGATAATGTTGATTGAGCATATCCATAATTTCACGGCTTTTGCTGTGCCCCGTCAACGTCAGAATACGCTCCACATTGTCGGCAGAGAGCAATCCCCACCCTCGTGATTTGTCGTCACTGAACGACTGATCTCCCCCTTTATCAGCACGGTGGTGTTGATCACCCCATGCCTGCTTCCATCCTTCAAGTTTTGTGGTTAATTCCGAATGGAGCCCTTTTACCCGATCAAGCGAGCTATTCAGGCTCAGTCGGTCAATATAATCTGGCAAGACCATTTCAATTTTTTGCCGCCAATCGTTAAACGGACTGCTCTCATCAGGCTCAATCGGTTCTGTCCGTATCACCACCACTAAGTCAGCCTGACGCAACCATGCCTCTTTGACGGGTACCGCCGCACTGACACCGCCATCGACCCAGTCTAAGTTATCAACAATCACTGGCTCAGTATAAATCACCGGAATGGCACAACTGGCACGCAGCACTTCACACCAATTGGCTTGGTACATCGGCATATACATATCTTGCAGCGTATCTTTACGCGTGGCACAGGCGAAGGCTTGGCGGTGTTGTAATACTTGCCTAGCCGTGTACACATCTAACGGGAGTGAACCATGCGGGCGCACGGCTTCAAGCGCCCAATCGAGATTCATGGGCTGTTGTTTACTCAAGTAGTTATAGACGTTAAAAAATTCATGCCGCGTGGTGTAATCAACAATAAATTGATACCCAAAGCGTGGCTGACGACTGATATAAGAGGACAAGTTCAATGCGCCGGCCGATGTCCCAATGTACAACTCGAACGGATCAAAGCCTGATTCCAGAAAAGCATCAAAAACGCCAGCGGTAAAAATCCCTCGTTGCCCACCGCCCTGGACAACGAGTGCGATCTTCAATTTTCGAGCCGACAGTAACTGCCGTGAAAAATGATTGACCAGTGAAAGATCTACATCTTTCAAACTAAACGGTAAATGGTTAGTCATAGACCTGTCTCACCCACTACTGAGTTTACTGCTGACAGAATACCGTCCCTAGCTGAACAAAACTGGAATACGCGTAGATTTATTTTATTTATTAAAAGTTTACATAGTAATAGAGATGAGGCCGAAGCTTAGGATCACCGCCATTGCAGCTACCGTTACTACGAGCGCTAATTTTAGATCAAATTCCATATTTCCCCCCTCACCACACTGTGGCATTAACAACTTGTTAACTCTATTTTAGGGGGAGTTCAAGATTCTGACCATTACAAAAGCACTAATATCAGAAAGCTGTCACACTAAATAAGCAGCGAGTTCGTTTAAAGCCTTTGGGGAATATCTATGAAATTAGGACAATTAATGGTGATGGCGACTTGCCTGATCACCGCCGGTGCAGCATGGGCTGAAAGCACCGTTTATATCACACCTTATCTCGGCTACAGCCTCTCTAATAGCGTCACAGATGAAAGTGGCATTAAGATCAATACCGACAATGATGCCCATTACGCATTAGGGCTCGAAACCGATTTGTACAATGGTCGGGCTGGCTTATTTGTCAGCCACCAGCCTCATTCTGTTGAAAATTTTGGTGACGGTTCCTTCACCTATACGCATTTCCAAAGTTCATTACGCTTTGAAACCTTTGAACGCCTAGACACTTACTTTGGTGCCAGCATGGGGGCAACCATCGTCGACGCTGATTGGACAGACAGCGATTTGTTCTTTTCTGCGGGCCTCCAAGGCGGCGCGGAATACCACCTGACTGATAACCTATTTCTCGTGTTTGAAGCTCGCTGGCTCGCTAACTTAATTGACAGTGATAGCATTGCCAACTGTACGCTACCAACAGGCACAGAATCGTGCAATATTAAGATCGATTCTAAATGGCTTAGCCAATTCCAAACCAATGTGGGCATCACCTTTTCCTTCTAGCACATGCCACCCCGCATTTGAAATAAAAGGCCAGATATGCTGGCCTTTATTCTTTCCTTACGATACCCATTCCGCATTTCTCTTTATCGACAGCGGTTTCTTCGCTCAATATAAAAATAATTAAACGGCAAGATACCCTCAAATATCAGTATATTTCACTCCCCCATTCCCATTCTTTCTTTCTCCATACCAAACCACAATACAAAACACATACGAAACACCTTTATCACACATACGCACGAACAAACACTCTATTGATTTACATTTGCGCTATAGTTAATCTCGTCATGTCACTCAGTTTAACCTTTCACTCAAAATGCCATTTACGCACAATTCATGGCATTTCCATCTGACAAATTCGCCTTTCACAGGGACTTGATTTACATAAGGAGATGTTTATGAATCGAGAACAATGGGGCTCCCGAGCGGGATTTATTCTTGCCGCTGTCGGGTCAGCGATCGGATTAGGTAATATCTGGCGCTTCCCTTATATGGCTTATGAAAACGGGGGGGGCGCCTTTTTTATTCCTTACCTTTTTGCCATGATCACCGCCGGTATTCCTTTTATGATCATGGAGTTCAGTCTGGGTCATAAATTACGCGGCGCAGCACCTCGCGCCTTTTCAAAACTCGGTACTAAGTTTGAATGGCTAGGCTGGTTCCAAGTGTCCATCGCGGCCATTATCGCAGTGTATTATGTGGCGATTATCGGTTGGGCGATCTCCTACCTCGGCTTTGCGTTTACCCAAAGTTGGGGCAGTGATACCAACGCCTTCTTCTTTAACCAATATTTACAGCTCGGGGAGAACAGCCCAACGCAACTAGGCAATCTGCAACTGCATATCGCCATTCCAATGACCATCGCTTGGGCCATCACGTTTGCCGCCATCTTTACTGGAGTGAAAGGTGGTATTGAACGTGCAAGTAAGATCATGATGCCTCTACTCTTTTTAATGGTATTGGGGTTGATCATACGGGTCGTTTTCTTGCCTGGCGCACTCGATGGCTTGAACTATCTGTTCCAGCCTGATTTCAGCAAAATTTTAGATGCGAAAGTGTGGTCTGCCGCTTACGGGCAAATATTCTTCACACTGAGTGTCGGCTTCGCGATCATGATTGCGTATTCCAGCTATCTGCCAAAGCAATCTGACATCAACAATAACGCGTTCATGACGGTATTGATCAACTGCGGCTTCTCTATCATGGCGGGTGTATTGATCTTTGCAGTATTGGGCTACATGGCACAGGAACAAGCCAAACCCATTACGGAAGTGGTCTCTGCGGGGGTCGGCCTCGCATTTGTCACGATTCCGGCGGCAATTAACTTATTACCGGCTCCTTACATTCTGGGTCCCCTGTTCTTCTTCGCCTTGGTCGTTGCTGGTCTCAGCTCGCACATTTCCATTATTGAAGCCGTGACATCAGCCATTATTGACAAACTCAATTGGACACGTAAGAAAACAGCAATGGTCGTTTGTGGGACGGGTTACGTTGTTTCCATGGCGTTTGCCACCAACGGGGGGTTGTTGCTACTGGATTTGGTCGATTACTTTATTAATAACATTGCCCTTCTCACCAGCTGCTTGATTGAAATTGCCATTATCGCTTGGCTACTCAAAATCTCTGATATTCGCCACTATGTGAATGCCTGTTCGGAGTTCAGTATCGGTAAGTGGTTTGAGATCTGCCTGCGCTTCCTAAGCCCTATCATGCTGGCGATCATTCTTTGCACAAACCTGCTCCATACCTTCAAGGAAGGCTACGGGGGCTACGCACAATTTGACGTGATGTTATTGGGTTGGGGCTTAGTCGGCGCCATGCTGATTGTCGCTATCATCATCAATATCACGTCAAAATCAGCCAATCAACAGGAGGCAAAACTATGACATTAGGCGCAATCATGATGATGTTGTTTGGCTTTGGGATCACGTGGGGTGGCGCAGCGTACTGTATCTCCATCGCCATGAGTAAAAAGCCATAGCCATAGCCATAGTGCCCACGCTATCAACACAGCCTTAAGCATGCTTTAAGGCACACCAAGAAGGCGCTTCGGCGCCTTTTGTTTTTTTAATCACACAGCATTATTGTTAACGATCAATCATTCCAGCAAACTTTCATTTTCCTTATCGCAATCATCCCGTTACAATCCTCATCAAACGTGACTCAAGCCTTGTCGGCCGATCGCCTTTTGGGTCCACCATTCTCCATCGTAAGGATACGTCATGAAGTTAGCTGCACTCTTACTTGCCACGAGCTTGGTTCCTGCGACTGCGGTAGCAGCGTCAAGCATGGACACCAGCACGCAGTGTGAAAGCGACAAATATCACCAATACATTGATGCGTCGTTAAATTGGTATCAGCAATTAGTCGATTTATCTGTTGCAAAAGATCCGAGCCTGAAAACCGTCGGTGACTGGTTCCTGATGGGTAGAAAGCACCACTTCCTATTTAACCGTGATGCGGTTGATTGGTACTTGGCTAACGACAAAGACAAATTGCAACTGTCGTTACCGGTGGAATCCTGGCTGAACCTGACCCAAAGCGACATTAAAGAACTCTCCACGCAGGAGAGTGCCCTCGGTCAAGCAGCGAAACTGGCATTCGATGATCGTCAAAGCAAACCACACGCAAAAAACTACGCGCTCAGAAGTGCATTTGCTGAATTACTGACACATCCAGCCCAGATTGAACAGCCTCTCAATGCGTATAACCAACAAATGAATACTATCGCTGATATTCAGTGCCAATAACGTCATCCCGCAGGCCTTTCACCACGTAGAAGGAAAGTACGATCATGGAAAAGATCACGACATGTGCCCTTGCCGTTTTAGCCGCTATGTGTGCGACCACGGCACAAGCGAATCAACCTCGTCCTTGGCAGGCGGGCTTTGGACTGGATCTGTCCTTATTAGCGGGCTATACGCAAAGTCACTCTCAGTTCAATACCGACAACACCGTTACCCCCGATTTAGCCTCAAAGGGAGATAAACAAAGCTCGGTATTGATCGCACCACTAGGCACGATCAGCTATACCAATGAGGCGTTAAACCAACAAATCTACTTCGGTACCAGCCGTTCTGATTTGGCCTTGGGACGCTTCCATGTGGAATTGGGGTACAAATACCGCTTAGCCGACAGAAGTGCTATCACCCTGAGTTATGTCCCCGGCTTACTGGAAAGTGAAACGTGGCAAGACCCTTACGTAACCGATCAGGTAAGGCAGAAAACCGACAGCAAAATACACGGTCTGCGCGTTCAGTATGACGGTATCATGGGCAGCCCTTTCTCATTGGAGTTGGCGGCAGGATCCCTCGATATTGATCAAGAGCACAGTGGCAGCACCCGTTTAACACCTGAAGAACAAACGCTGATGCAGCGTGACAGCAACATTTATTACAGTCAACTCAGCTATTTTAAACCGCTGAACCGTATGCAGTTTCTACGCTTTGCCGGCAGTTACACCCGCATTGATGCCAAAGGCGATGCCATGGCCAGCGACGGCATTGGCGTGGAGGTTGGTCTGATCCAGATGCTGGAGCAATCCAGCCTCGCACTGACCTTCAGTTATGATCGGGTTGATTTCGACAGTCAAAACCCGGTCTTTGACCGCACCCAAAAGGATGACCGCTGGGGCGCGTTCCTCGCCTATGAATATAAAGCGCCTTTTGAATGGAAAAATTGGGGTTTCGTGTCACTTTTAGGCTATAACCAAAGTCAATCAAACATACGTTTTTATGGTGAAGACAGCGTGTTGATCAGCGTCGGCATGAACTATCGATTCTAATTTTTTTCGACAGACACACAAATTTGAATTAAATTAGCAACAATTTGCCGACAAAGTGACAAGCTGACAAAGGTTATGGCTGTAGTGGATTTGAAAAAAGCTGATGCGACACAAGCGTCTTTGCATCGTATATTTACCGTGCCGGAGGCACCCGATTCAACCCTGGGACGAATCGAAAAAGAGATCTCTGAAAACCTCAATGTGTTTCTTCAAACACACATTGCGGCCACAGAGAAACCGCTTGCGGAAATTGAAAAGGACTTCTCATCGGCTGAACTTCCAGAGAACCCTGCTTTCGTTTCCGATCACACACACTTTCTTCTCGATAAGTTAGTGGCGCAATCGGTGCATACTTCTGCACCGACTTTCATTGGACACATGACATCCGCCCTGCCCTATTTCTTGATGCCGCTGTCCAAAATCATGATCGCGCTAAACCAAAACTTGGTTAAAATTGAGACCTCAAAAGCCTTTACGCCACTTGAACGCCAAGTGTTGGGCATGCTGCACAACCTCATTTACGATGAACCCGATCCCTTTTATCAGCGCTGGATGCACAGTGCGAACCATTCTTTGGGCGCCTTTTGTTCAGGTGGTACCATCGCGAACATCACCGCCTTGTGGGTGGCGCGCAATAACGCCCTGAAACCGGACGGTGACTTCAAAGGTGTGGCGCAAGAAGGACTCTTTCGCGCCATGAAACATTATGGCTACCACGATCTCGCGGTACTGGTATCGGAACGTGGTCACTATTCCCTGAAGAAAGCCGCCGATGTACTGGGGATTGGCCGAGACAGTTTGATCCCCATAAAAACAGACAGCGACAACCGCGTTATTGTGTCAGAGATGAAAGCCAAACTGGATGCGTTGGTGGCACAGAATATCAAACCCTTTGCCATTATTGGTGTCGCGGGGACCACCGAAACAGGCACCATTGATCCCCTGTCTGAATTGGCCGATCTCGCACAAGCTTATGGTTGCCATTTTCATGTGGATGCAGCGTGGGGCGGTGCGACATTAATGTCGAAGAAATACCGCCATTTACTCAATGGGATTGAGCGAGCAGACTCTGTCACCATTGATGCCCATAAACAGCTGTATGTGCCCATGGGTGCCGGTATGGTGATCTTCAAAAATCCGGCGTTAATGACGGCGATTGAACACCATGCCGAGTATATTTTGCGTAAAGGGTCCAAAGACTTAGGTACCCATACCTTAGAAGGATCCCGAAGTGGCATGGCCATGTTGCTCTATGCCAGCTTGAACATTATCAGCCGCCAAGGCTATGAAATGTTAATCAATAACAGCATTGATAAAGCACACTATTTTGCACAACGCATTGCTGAGCACCCCGACTTTGAATTAGTCACTCAACCTGAACTGTGCCTGCTCACCTACCGTTATGTGCCTGCGCGTACACAACAAGCATTGCCGTTGGCCACCGACGATGAGCGCGAAACTCTCCTTATGGCATTGGATGATCTCACCCAATTTATTCAGAAGCGTCAACGTGAATCGGGTAAGTCTTTTGTCTCGCGAACGCGGATCACACCCGACCGATGGGCACGTCGTCTCACCACGGTATTTCGTGTCGTACTTGCCAACCCACTCACGACTGAGCGCATTTTAAATGATGTACTGGCTGAGCAGGCTGAAATTGCCACACAAAGCTTTATCAGCTCTCCGAAAATATCGACACTAACTGAAAAAATTTTACAGCGAAATGGCCGCACATAAAGTGTAACAAATCATGATAAATGCGTCGGTCTGTACGCTTCTTTCTCTTTGCTCAGCAATGCTGGGCAAAGCCTTTTGCCCTCCGAAAAAGCGCCCAACCACGAGCGTTAAAGCGCCTCCATCTGTCACGCCAAACCATCCTTTCTCTCCGTATTGACCCTTCGCGCATTCGTCATTTTCCTCTCCGCGAATATGACTAGGGGCGTAAATTGTATTCATAAGGCATTTATATCCATTGAGAACCGAATAAATCCCTGACATGCAACAATCAAATGCTGTAATAAACGCCACTACAATGATGAAAATATCACCACTTGGTATTTCTGAAGGGAATTTTCTGCAAAATAGGGCGATACAGGACTGGTTAAAATCTCAACTACTCGGTACTGAAGTCATAAATTCACCAGTAAAATCACAAAAAATGACAAGGAAAAGTAGGAATTGACACGTTTGCGCTATTAACAACCCCTCATTTTTTTTGATCAATATCAACAAAGTCGCCGATTGACAGATGCAAAAAAGGCTGATACTCATCGAATATCAGCCTAAATATGACAAATTATGAAAACCACTAAAACACAGTGGCTAGCGGCGATTAATCGCCTGCAAACATGTACCCTTCACCGTGTACGGTCACAAAAATTTGTGGGTTTTTCGGGTCCACTTCCATCTTAGAACGCATGCGGCGAATCAGTACATCAATGGTACGATCATTCGGCGCTTCAACGCGGTGGCTTAGCATATTTAAGATACGTTCACGGCTAAGCACTACGTTCGGATGAGAAGAGAATGCCACCAATAACTCGTATTCAGCTTTGGTCAATTTCACCGGCACACCGTTGTGTGTAAGGGCGCGTTTGTTGATATCAAACTGCCAATCACCAAAGCGAATAATGCTGTCTTCTTGCATTTCTACCATGGTCTCATCTCGGGCCTTTTCGACCAGAGAGATGCGCCACAACAGGTTTTTTACGCGTACAAGCAGCTCTCGCAGCTCGAACGGCTTAGTCACATAATCATCCGCACCCATCTCTAATCCAACAATGCGATCGATACTGTCGGTACGGCCTGTCACTAGAATAATCCCTACCTCTGAACGGCTACGAAGTTCACGCGTTAGCATCAATCCGTCTTCGCCAGGCAGGTTAATATCGAGCATAACCAGATCAATTTTTTCGCTGGCCATTACCTCGCGCATCTGCGCGCCACTTTCCGCTTGGCTGACTTTATATCCTTCATTCTCGAAGTACCCGACTAGCTTAGTACGGGTAACGATTTCATCCTCAACAACAAGTACGTGGTGACTCATTTTATTCTCTTAATGTATTATTTACTGTTCTATAAAACGTTAGCATAATCGGCGGCCATTCACAATTTGTCATAATGCAGATAATTCTGTTCATCGCCACCCTTATCGTTATTCACATCGTGGAATTAAGATTACCCCATAAAAATTTATACGTCACCGTACTTTACGTTACGACTGACTTCATTCTTATTTGGAATCTTCCACTATGAAAAAACTTTGGCAAATGTTGACTAAACCAAGCAGCAAGTATTCGATCCTTGCTCTTGTGCTAGTTGGTATTGGTATTACCTTGGCGGGTGTTCTGACGGTTCACAAAAGCTTTGAATTTGCCTCACAAACTGAATTCTGTACGTCATGTCACACCATGCAGCAGAACTATGAAGAATATAAGCAAAGTATTCACTTCAAGAACGCCTCGGGTGTCCGTGCTGAATGTGTAGACTGTCACCAGCCTAAAGATTTGCCTGGTGCTATCCAGCGTAAACTGGGTGCGTGGAAAGACGTTTACCACCACTTCGTAACGGGCAAGATTGATACCCCAGAGAAATTGGAAGAACACCGTCTTGAACTGGCGCAAGTCGTTTGGGATCGAATGAAGAGCCAAAACTCGAAAACCTGTAAGAGCTGTCACTCGTACGATGCGATGGATCACTCTAAGCAGTCTGCTAAAGCTGCCTTTGAAATGAACAAAGCCGCGGCTGAAGACATGAACTGTATCGAGTGTCACAAAGGTATCGCACACGAACTGCCAAACATGGCGGGCGGCTTCCAGAAAGATTACCAAGAGCTTCAAGCAACAGCGACAACTCAAGGTGCAGCAGCTGAAGTACTTTACTCTCTTGGCGAAAAAGATCTTTACGCTACAGCGGATGCAAAATCTAAAGCTGACGGTAAGCTACTGCCTGCTTCTCAAGTGAAAGTGATTGAACGTAAAGATGGCATGCTAAAAGTGCAGATCGACGGCTGGCTAGAGAAGAGCGGTAAAGGCCGTGTGATGACGGAATACATGGGTAAACGTGTATTCAAAGCAACCATCCGTGGTGAAGTGAAAGCGACTGAGCAAATTCTTGAAGAGCAAACTGACAGCGCGACGAACATCGTTTGGCAGCACGTGTCTGTTCAAGCGTGGATCACACCTGATGACATGCTAGACAACATCCAGCCTATCTGGAACTACGCAGAAGACATGTACGGTGCAACCTGTAATGCGTGTCACGCAGCACCGGCACCAGGCCACTTCACAGCAAATGGTTGGATCTCGAGTTTAAACGCAATGAGCGCCTACTACCGTCTTAGTAAAACGGAAGAACGAACTCTGTTGAAATACCTGCAGAACCACGGTAGCGACACAGGCGGCGCTGGCCACCACTAATTCCTGACGGGGTGTGGGGGACTCCTCCCCCACCCTAGATAACAAGAATTCAAACTAAGGATTGCTCAATGGCAACTCAAGTACTCAATAAAGGCGTTACTCGTCGTCGCTTCCTATCAGGCATGATCGCTGCTAGTGCGGCATCAGTGGTAGGTACAAGCCTGCTGGCTCCTCGCAAAGCGATGGCTGCGACTGAAACTAAAGCTACTTTCACTGGTGATGTACTGTCTGGTTCTCACTGGGGTGCATTCCGTGCGAAAGTGGTAAACGGTGTATGGGTTGATACCGTACCGTTTGAAAAAGACAAGCACCCAACCACCATGATCAACGGTGTACGTGAAGTCGTATACAACCCTGCACGTGTTAAATACCCAATGGTACGTATTGACTGGTTGAAGCACGGCTTCAAGTCAGACACTGCACAGCGCGGTGACAACCGTTTCGTGCGTGTGCCATGGTCTCAGGCACTGGATTTCTTCTACCACGAAATGGAACGTATCCAGAACTCTTACGGCCCAAGTGCACTGTACGCAGGTCACACTGGCTGGCAGTCTGTAGGTAAACTACACAACGCCGGGACCATGATGAAGCGTGGTATTGGTCTGCACGGTACCACCCTTGGTAAGATGGGTGACTACTCAACAGGTGCTGCACAGGTGATCCTGCCGTACGTTGCGGGTGCAATGGAAGTTTACGAGCAGCAAACATCATGGCCGCTTGTGCTTGAGCACTCTGACACCATCGTGGTATGGGGTTCTGACCCAATCAAGAACCTGCAGGTTGGCTGGTTGGTACCTGACCACAGCCCATACGCTTACTATGATCAGCTTGCTGAAAAAGTGAAGAAAGGCGAGATCAAAGTGATCTTCGTTGACCCAGTAGTAACCGACACTCAGAAGACTGTTGGCGGTGAACAAGTGCGTGTTAACCCACAAACTGACGTTCCACTGATGCTGGCTATCGCGCACACTCTGTACAGCGAAAACCTTTACAACAAAGAGTTCTTGGCTGACTACACGACAGGTTTCGACAAATTCCTGCCTTACCTGCTAGGTAAAACAGACGGCGTTGAGAAATCACCGGAGTGGGCAGAGAAGATCTGTGGCGTTAAAGCGGACGAAATCCGTGCCCTAGCACGTCAAATGGCGTCTGGCCGTACGCAAATCATCGGTGGCTGGTGTCTACAGCGCATGCAGCACGGTGAGCAGTACGCGTGGATGCTAGTGGTTGTGGCAGCAATGCTGGGTCAAATCGGCCTACCTGGTGGTGGTTTCGGTTTCGGCTGGCACTACAACGACGCAGGTTCTATCACCTCTAACGGCCCACTGATGTCTGGCTTTAGCGGTGTGACTGGCGTGCCGCCAATCCACAACGGCTCTTACAACGGCTACTCAACGTTCATCCCTGTTGCACGTTTTGTTGACTGTATTAAGAACCCTGGCGAGACCATTAAGTACAACGGTCAGAAAATCAAGTTCCCAGTGATGAAGATGGCTATCTTCAGTGGTAACAACCCGTTCCACCACCACCAAGATCGTAACAACATGATCACGGCGTGGCAGAAACTGGAAACCGTTGTGTCTATCGATCACCAGTGGACAGCGACGTGTCGCTTTGCGGACATCGTTCTACCAGCGACCACCACGTACGAGCGTAACGATATCGAACAGTACGGTAACCACTCTAACGCGGGTATCATTGCCCTGCCGAAGATTGTTGAACCAATGTACGAATCAAAAGATGACTTCGAGATCTTCCGTGAGCTTTGCCGTCGTTACAACCGTGAAGAAGCCTTCACTGGCGGTAAAACGCAGATGGAACTGATCGAAGAGATCTACAACGGTGCACGTCTGCAAGGCCGTGGTCTTGGCGTTCGTATGTCTAACTTCAAGAAGTTCTGGGAAACTGAAGGTTTCATTGAATTCCCTGAAGGCGCTGAGTGGGTACGTCACGAGTCATTCCGTAAGGAACCTGACCTTGAGCCACTAGGTACTGCATCAGGTCTTATCGAGATCTACTGTAAGACTATCGCTGACATGGGCTACGATGACTGTCAGGGTCACCCAATGTGGTTCGAGAAAACAGAACGTAGCCACGGTGGTCCACGTTCTCAGCAGTTCCCATTGAACCTACAGAGTACGCACCCGAAACACCGTCTGCACTCACAGCTTTGTTCTTCAACTGAGCACCGTGCAACGTACGCGGTAGCGGATCGCGAGCCTATCTACATCAACACCCAAGATGCAGCGGCACGTGGTATCAAGTCTGGTGACATCGTACGTGTGTTCAACGACCGTGGCCAAGTATTGGCAGGTGCGGTAGTGACTGACGATTACATGTCTGGTGTATGTCGTATCCACGAAGGTGCCTGGTACAGCCCGCTAGAAGGCGGTAAAGCTGGCACTATCTGTACGTACGGCGATCCAAACGTACTGACACAAGACATCGGTTCTTCGAAACTGGCTCAAGCAACGTCTGCGGCTTCTGCACTGGTACAGGTCGAGAAGTTCACGGGTACTGTTCCGGCAGTGACTGGCTTCAACGGTCCAAAAGAAGTGACTGACATTAACCCGCTATTCCCAGCGATGGATCTAGCATAAGTTAATGCCTGAGGGTCAGGGGCTTCGGCCTCTGACTCCTTTTTTACTCACTCGGTTTACGAAAAAACCTATTCACATACACTAAGTTAATAAATTAGATATACTTATTAGGCTTATTCTATGTGAATATGTTTTTCTTTACGGTCACACCCTATTGGGCCGTATTGTCTGGATGTGGAGAGATCATGAAAGAATTTATTGCTTTCAACGAGCAGCGCGCAGAAATTTACTGGTGGATGTCATCTTTATTCGCTCGCGAATTAACCGAGCAAGACATTGAGCAGTACCAAAATGGTGAGATGGTCACGTTTCTGTCAGGCCTTGCCATGACGGCTGCGCTAAAAGCCCCTGTTGAGCACTTTCGTGATGCGCTAAAACGCCTGGATGTCCGTGATGATGCACAGCTTGAACTTGCCGCTGACTTCTGCGGTCTATTCCTTAGCACACCAAAATCCGGCGCCCTGCCGTATGCCTCCATGTATGTCGGTAAAAGCGGTTTGATGAACGATAAGCCCGCTCAAGACATGCAAGCGCTAATGGAAACCTACAACATTGCGCAGCGTAAAGAATTCAACGAGCCCGCTGACCATCTGGCTGTAGAGTTGGATTTCATGGGTAACCTGATCATCATGGCGAACCAATGCGCGTCTGTCGACGACGCAGAAACGCTGATGCAAGCCCAGTTGGCCTTCATCAATGCGATGCTTCTAAACTGGTTACCACAGTTTACGGCGAAAGCAAACGAACACGACAAGTTTGGTTTTTATGCCGCAGCCGCTGAAGTGCTGCTTGCATTCTGCCAGCTTGACGCTGCATTCCTTGCAGGTGACGAACAATAACCCTGACTGGCACTAGCCAGCATCCATAACACTATCTTCGTTTGCCGGCATACGGATTGCCGGCTTTTTTATGCCTGTCATTCCTAGCGAGCCCCTCTTTCACCACCGTCCTCATAGCATTGTTCAGCTTTCATCCAGCATTCATGACATTAGACTGACATTTCTCTCAATGGTATTTTATACAGTCAACGCATCAAAACATGAAACAAAAGAGCACCATCATGCCTAAAAGCCATACAGCAAGAAAGCCGTCTTCATCGCTACTGTCAACGTTGACGAAATATTCACTTCCGATCTTATTTGCCGGTGCGCTCGGCGCAGCGTTACCCGCGAACGCCAATAACACAACGGCCGAGACAGTCACGCCAGCCCCAACGGCAACCGAGCTGGCACAAGCACAGGCAAAAAAAGCGGCCGTGCATAAAATTAATGCCATCCAGCGCGATCTCACCAGCATTCGCCAGCAAGCATTAAAAAGCCACCCAGAATTGGTGAAACAAGCCAAGGCGCTGGAAACAACGTACAAACAAAAAGCAGAAGACATCGGTTATAACCCGGATGCGTTTGTCGCAAAAGCAGAAACCTTGCAAGAACAGCTTCGCGCAACCAACATGCCCGAAGAAGAGCGTAATGCGCTCGTGAAAGAATTTGCCGCAGCAAAACAGCAATTAGCGAAGCAACGTCAAACGCTGATCACCGATCCAACGCTCGTTACCTTGCAGCAAAACCTTCAACACGACACATTGGCGGCCATGAAAGCCTCCGATCCTAAAACAGACGAACTGCTGAATGAACTAAAACACCTGCTTGAAACGGTACAATAACCCTGCCCAATCGTCCTCTGTTACGTTTGTTTTGAATACACACCCTGTGAGTACCCTACTGTCTCGTAGACCGTAAGGAAGCGACAGGGTGTGTTTTAGCCTACAGACCCTCTTCACCTCACTCTTCGTCCTCTTTACTCAATAAGGCTTTCTCTTCTTCCAATATCGCCAACCAATACGGTTCCGCCTCGCACACACAACAGTCGTGCCAAATCGGCACATCATCATGCATGCTGATTTTTCGCGGGGTATCGTGCGCGAAGTGGCCAGACAGGCCTGAGGCATCAATGCATTTCACCACCATACATTCTCCCCGTGATACGCTTTGTCGTATCACTACTGTCAGTATGGCAGGCATAAAAAAAACCGGCGCAAGCACCGGTTTCTTCATGGCATGATATTGGCCTGTTACAGCTCAATCGCCTTATTCTGGCTCAACAAACGCATACCGCGGATCAACTGGAACAACCATTTGAGTACTGCGATCACCGCGATCACTGCGCCCACAAATGGCAGTACGTCCAATACGTAGTCCAGCATATCACTGTGTACCCAGTATTCAGCACCCGCCAACATACCGGTCATGGTTGCAGCCGTTACACCCAATACGACAAAAAAGGTAAAAAACATGAAAAATGAACGAATTATCGTATAGTAGTGGCTGTAACTTACGGCATCAGTGCCTTTATTCAGTTTGTAGCCTGAATAAATAATCGCAACGATACCGGAAAGAAGCAGGGTAAAAGGTGTTAGAAAACTTGCGATATAAGCAAATCGCACACCCGCTTTGTTATTTGTCGACATGATACTGTCCGTTCTATCTAACTATGGTTATTTTAATTATCACACGGATTTTCGCTTCATCAAGCTTGGATAAAACAGACGATGATCACGATCAAAGGAATCCGACAGAGTCCGCTATAATCCCCTAAAGCAACAATGCCGCAACGATGTAAAGAACTATCCCACTGAATAAATTGGCAAAAATTCATACAAAATGACATTTTCATGCGCCCTAACCCGTTCCTCTGGCGACAATTTCAATGTCACCTGCATTGCAGTATTGTACTGTTACATATTTGTTTCACACGACAAACACAGCCGAAATTTGCGTTCACAATACCCTTGCCATATTTAATTTTATCAATGAGATAGCAATAAAAAGCGGTGATTAATAACCGTTAAACAATTTAAATACAGTGGACAAATGTTGATGACTATCAACTATTCTTAGTTATTCGAGCAAGAAAGATTGCACTCTTGGCCACGGTAAGTAAAATGTGAACGCAAGCGATTACACCATGCAACTGCATGCGATGATTAAAACGAACATTGGTAATCGCTCGAAACGGAGCCGCTTTATGATGCGGCTTTTTCTGTTTCTAGTCCCTGTACCCAAAAGAGCAATGCACTTCGCAGTATTGACGCATAAGTCCATTGCTCTATTGGGTAAGTTTTCATTATTGGGTCCTCTGACCTTTTATTATTAGAAGAATAACTATGGCAACGATTAAAGATGTTGCACGTATGGCTGGCGTATCGACCACAACAGTCTCTCACGTGATAAACAAAACGCGCTTCGTCGCAGAAGCCACACAAAAGAAAGTACTTGCCGCTGTTGATGAGCTGAATTACGCCCCAAGTGCAGTCGCACGTAGCCTAAAATGTAATACAACCCGTACCATTGGCATGCTCGTTACAAAATCCACCAACCCTTTCTTTGCGGAAGTGGTTCACGGTGTTGAAGAGTACCTGTACGGCGAAGGCTACACCCTGATTTTATGTAACACCGAAGGTAACCTGGTGAAGCAGCGTGACTACTTGCGCATGTTGGCCGAAAAACGTGTCGATGGCCTGCTGGTCATGTGTTCAGATCTTGATGAGCAATTGCTGACACTATTAGAGCGCCAGAAAGATCTACCGATGGTTGTCATGGACTGGGGCCCAGAAAGCCCACACACAGACAACATTCAAGACAATGCTGAGCTTGGCGGTTATGTGGCGACGAAGTTCTTCATCGAACACGGCCATAAAGCCATTGGTTGCTTAACCGGACAAAGTGAAAAAGTGGCTTGTCGCGAACGCCTTAAAGGCTTCAGAAAAGCCATGAACGAAGCGGGCCTAACCGTGAATGAAGATTGGTTGCTGGAAGGTGATTTTGAATGTGAGTCTGCCGTAGAAGCAGCGAAAGCGTTCATTGCAATGGAATCACGCCCAACGGCCATTTTCTGCTTCAACGACATCATGGCAATGGGCCTGATCAGTACGTTCCAACAAGCGGGCATTCGCGTACCGGAAGATGTCTCTATCATCGGTTACGATAACATCGATCTGGCGCCGTACTTCTCACCACCATTGACCACTATCCACCAGCCTAAGCGTCGCCTAGGTAAGAGTGCGGTTGAAATCTTGATGCAGCGTGTGAAAGATAAGACACATGCCACACAGGTATTTGAAATGATACCTGAACTTGTGATCCGAAAATCAGTCCGCGATCTTAATCAATAAGGTCAGCTCGCGAAAAGTGCCGCTTTTTGCATTGAACCACGAAAGCGAAGGTCTTGGGCCTTCGCTTTTTTTGTCCCGTTTTTAGCCGAAAGCACGCTTAAGAACGACACAAAAAAGCTACCACGAGCAGATTATAAGACCAAATAATGGGAGCAATATCACACTTTTAAAAATGGGAGCAAGGTCAAATTTATTAACTAAGATATTCTCTTTTTTGTCACGAACAAGGCAAACCACTCGAAAGATTGGGACGCAAAGCCTCCGGCCTAAGAGAAACAAATACACACTGTTTGTTGCTTATGGTAGCGGGGTTGCCGATGGATATAGCAATTACTGTCAGAGCTCACCCCACCTATTCTCTGACCGTATCAAAGACATGCTTTGCTATTCTAGAATCCTCGCTTGTTGACGGTTGACGCTATTAACAACTATCGAGAAAAAGCATGGACAAACCAGTACTTAAAGATTCACTACGTTTATTCTTTGGCGCATTTGAGAACGTGAAGTCACGCTCTATGTTTGGCGGATTTGGTATATTTTCTGGCGAAACCATGTTTGCACTTGTCGTCAATGACAAGCTGCATTTACGCGCCAATGCGGCCAATGAAAGAGAATTTAAGCAAGCTGGCCTCACCCCGTATATTTATAAAAAGCGCGGCTTCCCTGTTGTGACCAAACATTACGCCATTCCAGATGAATGGTGGCAGGATACAGCGCAGATTATCGCACAAGCAGAGCGTTCACTGGCTGCCGCGCAGGTTGATAAAGAAACAAAAAACACCGCAGGCCCTGAGCGTATTAAAGATTTGCCAAACTTACGTCTTGCCAACGAAAGAATGCTAAAGAAAGCCGGTATTATTACGGTAGATCAACTACTTGAAGCCGGTTCAATTAACGCATACAAAGCGCTACAAGACAGCCACTCCGGCAGTGTCGGCATCGATATGCTGTGGGCGCTTGAAGGGGCGATTTGCGGACGCCATTGGTCTGTCATCCCACAAGACCGCCGTTCAGAGTTATTGGCTAAATTACGCTAAAATAAACACGTTATATATAAATAAGAGATCTTATGATCTCTTATTTATATTTCTATGATTATAACCTGCCATCACGTCTTGCATTGACAAAATACTGTCAACAAATGCCAAACATTGAATTACCTCCCAAACCTGCTGAGAAACATCTACGCCCTCTTCCAATACCGACATTCACTTGTAAAATGGCTTTTATCCAAGTGACCTCAAGGTTATCGTTTCAATCAATAGCATTGCAACTTATCTCATGGGAATAATTATCCCGTTTTGACATCCCTTGGGTATATATGTCGTTAAAGGGGCCACCATGCATTATTCCAAGCCATTTCCTGGGCAAAGTGAACACATGTTCAAAGATAAATTCAGCAAATGGCCACGTATCATGCGTGCATTAGTGTTATTAAGCCTGCTGCCTCCCGCCCTGCTTATCCTGCTTGTCCACCAGCAATTGGCGCCCGTGAGTGCGCTGCATGATGTATTACTTGCCGTCACGGTGCTTAACGTCACACTGCTCGTGTGGGGACTGGCACTAAAAATTCGTGCCCGCAAATATTGGTATCGCAGCTATCATATCGGTAAAACGATGGTACTCGCCGCTATCCCTATCATGGCCTGTGGTTACATTTTTCTCACTGAGTTACCCAAAAGTGAACTGCTTGCGCAACCTACCTCGCGGACTGTGCAATTAACCATCAACTAGTGCCACCGTAGACGTTTTTTTTACTTTTTCTGAAATTTATTCTGCTACCTCAAGGTCTTTGTGTCATAACTCCCTGATAATTTCGGTAATATTACGGCTTACTCTCAAGTAATATGGCCTATCCGGTTGCTCATTCACTGACACTCAGACAATCACAGAGGTTACCTTGCGCATTTCAGCTAAACGCCGCTACTCCATTCTGATCAAGCCACTACTTTGGCTGCAGCAACGCCACTACGGTAAGGTACTCAACCCAGCCCTGCTGTGGGGACGCAAGCCTACCCTGTTTTGGTTAGTGGCCGGTTTTTTTGGCTATCTTGACCGTAAACACTCACCGTTAACGCCTGTGCTGCGTTCTTTGGTGTGTGTGCGTGTATCCCAACTCAATGATTGCGCTTTCTGTGTGGATGCCAATGGCATGAAACTGGCAGAACGCTGTGACTCTGAAGAAAAAATTAAAGCCCTTGCCCATTGGCAACACAGTGATCTTTTTACCCCGCAAGAGCAGGCCGTTTTGCACTACGTAGAAGCGATGACGATCACAGGAATGCGCGTGACTGACGAAATGCTTGCCACGTTAAAACAAGGGTTTGATGATGATGCTATGGTTGAGTTAACCGCGCTGATTGCCTTTCAAAATCTCTCCGCGAAATTCAACACCGCGCTTGATGTCCCAGAACAGGGATTTTGTTCGTTACCCATTCAACCTAATGCGACCCAACAGGCTAATCGCCCAACCGCAAAGGATGAACACTAGGAGTATCTATGAACAGAAAAAAAATCGTGGTGGCAGGCCTTGTTCTGTCATTGATCGGCCTGTGGATAGGCTTCGATCTCGGCCAGTACTTCACGTTAGCCCAAGCAAAAAACCAGCAAGTAGCCTTGCAAGACACCATTGCCTCGCACCCACTGCTGTCTAGTCTTCTTTTCTTCGCGCTCTATGTCACCATTACCGCCTTATCCGTTCCAGGGGCGGTCATCATGACCTTATTAGGCGCGGCCTTATTTGGCTTCTGGTGGAGTTTATTACTGATTTCGTTTGCCAGTACCCTTGGGGCAACCTTGGCCTTTTTGTTCAGCCGCTATATTTTGCGCGATTGGGTACAGCAACGTTTCGGCCACCGCTTGGCCGCGATCAATACTGGTATTGAAAAAGAAGGGGCGTTTTACCTCTTCACCCTGCGGTTAATTCCAATCTTCCCGTTCTTTCTCGTCAACCTGCTGATGGGGCTAACGCCGATCAGTACACGACGTTTTTATCTGGTCAGCCAGATCGGGATGCTCGCCGGTACCGCAATTTACATCAATGCCGGCACCCAGCTGGGTCAAATCGACACGCTAACGGGGATTGTATCTGCCCCTGTGCTGATCTCCCTGGTGTTGTTGGGTCTGTTTCCTCTTATCGCCAAAGCAGTTATGACATGGATAAAACAGCGCCGCGTGTATGCGCAATGGAAAAAACCCGAGCATTTTGATCAAAACATGGTGGTCATTGGTGCGGGTGCCGGCGGCTTGGTCAGTGCCTATATTGCCGCCGCAGTGAAAGCCAAAGTCACCCTGATTGAGCGCCACAAAATGGGGGGGGATTGCCTAAATACCGGTTGTGTGCCATCCAAAGCACTGATCCGTGCGGCACATACGATGTCAGAAATCACCAAAGCCCACGAATTTGGCATTACCACAGGCCCTGTGACGGTAAATTTCCAGCAAGTCATGGCCCGTGTACATAAGGTGATCAGCAAAATTGAACCGCATGACAGCGTCAGCCGCTATACGGACTTGGGGGTGAATTGTATTCAAGGCGATGCCACGGTCTTATCCCCATGGGAAGTAGAAGTGAACGGGCAGCGCATTACCACCCGTAATATTGTGATTGCTACCGGTGCCCGCCCACTGGTACCCCACATTCCCGGCCTTGATACGGTCAATTACCTGACGTCTGACTCGATTTGGGGATTACGCGAGCAACCCAAGCGCTTGTTAGTGCTCGGTGGCGGCCCCATCGGTTGTGAATTAGCCCAGAGCTTTTCGCGTTTAGGCAGTGAAGTCACCTTAGTAGAAATGGCCGATCAGGTGATGATCCGTGAAGACAGCGATGCAGCGGCAGTGGTGGCGAATAAGCTGGCCAAAGATGGCGTGAACATCAAAACCGGCCATAAAGCGGTTTCATTCTCCTCATTCACGAATGAGCAAGGCCAACAGATTCAACAAGCAGCGTTGGAAGACAGCAACGGGCAAATCGTAGAAATCGAATTTGATGCCGTCATGGTGGCACTCGGCCGCGTCGCTAACGTGACAGGCTTTGGCTTAGAACAACTCGGAATCACCACCACCGAACGTGGGACTGTGGCAGTGAATGACTACCTGCAAACTCAGTATCCGAACATCTTCGCCGTGGGTGATGTCGCCGGTCCATTTCAGTTAACCCACGCGGCCGCGCACCAAGCTTGGTATGCCGCCGTAAACGGGCTCTTTGGCCAATTTAAAAAATTCAAAACCGACTATTCCGTATTACCTGCAGTCACCTACACTGCGCCGGAGCTTGCTCGCGTCGGGCTTAACGAAAAAGACGCTATCGCCAAAGGCATCGCGTTTGATGTGGTGACCTACGGCATTGATGATTTGGATCGTGCCATTACAGATGGCACCGATGAAGGCTTCATTAAAGTGCTTACGCCAAAAGGTAAAGACACGATTTTGGGGGCGACGATTGTTGGCCATCACGCCGGTGAACTGTTGGCTGAATTTACCCTTGCGATGCGCCACGGCTTAGGCCTGAATAAAATTTTAGGCACGGTCCACCCTTACCCCACCATGAGTGAAGCTGCTAAGTACACGGCAGGCGAATGGAAAAGGGCCAACGCCCCTCAAGGCTTATTGACATGGGTGAAGAAATACCATGACTGGATGCGCCATGAGGCAAAGCAACCTGATACTCAGCCGCCGCAAGCTCACACCCAGTCCACATCCGCCTCCACGGCAGATGTAAAACAAAATACGGAAGCCAAACGGGCATAATGACGCACAGGGAATGTAAACCGTAATGAAAAAGACACTGATGAAACTGGCACTGGCCAGCCAATTGGCTCTCGCCGCACACGCGGCGTGGGCAACCACAGACAATACCGCTCACGTTACCGCCCTCACCTCCCAACCGTGGGTTGAGATCGAAAAACAGGCCTTCGGACAAACTGTGTACTTTAATGCATGGGGTGGCAGCCAAGAGATCAACGATTACCTGCGCTGGGCCAGTCGTCAGCTGAAGTCACAATATGGCGTTAATCTCAAGCATGTCAAAGTGGCAGATATTGCAGAAACCACACAGCGTTTATTGGCTGAGAAGACCGCTGGAAAAAACAATGGCGGCAGCGTGGATTTGGTGTGGATCAATGGTGAGAACTTCCGTTCGATGAAGCAAAGCCACTTACTGTATGGCCCGTTTGTGGAAAACTTGCCTAACTGGCAGTCAGTCGATAAAACACTGCCGATTGATCGCGACTTTACCGAACCGACAGACGGACTCGAAGCGCCGTGGGGCGTAGGACAGTTGGTATTTATCCACGACACCGACACCCTCAAACAGCCTCCGCGCAGCTTTGCCGACCTGTTGACGCTCGCCAAAGCACATCCTGGGAAAATCAGTTACCCACAGCCACCTGAATTCCATGGCAGCAGCTTCTTAAAAGCCGCGCTATTGGAACTGACGGACAAGCCCGATGAACTGTACCAGCCCATTGACAGCAAAACAGAACATCAACGATTTGAGCGTGTCACGGCACCTCTGTGGGCCTATTTAGATCAACTGCATCCGGTGGCGTGGCACAAAGGTCAACGTTTTCCATCAGGCACCAGCGAAACGGTGCAGTTGCTCGATGACCAACAACTGTTGCTTGCTATCACCTTTAACCCTAACGCGGCCAATGCCGCGATTGAACAAGGTAACTTAGTCGACACGGCACAAACATTTGCGTTTACACAAGGTGCCCTGTCCAATATTCACTTTCTGGCTATCCCATGGAATGCCAATGCCAAAGCGGGCGCACTGGTCACCATCAACTTTTTGATGAGTCCCGCCGCGCAAGCGCGTAAAGCCGATGCCCGCATCTGGGGGGATCCGTCGGTATTAACGTCAGAGGCGCTGATGCAGGTACAGCCAAACAACAAACAAACGGGCACACAGGGCTTTAGTCTGTATAAAGCGATTCCAGAACCACACCCGAGTTGGTTAACCGCCATTGAATTAGAATGGCAAAAACGTTACGGCAGTTGATCTTCACAGACTGACTGATCACCGTCTATTTTTGCGGGAGGGGCAACCCTCCCATTGTTTGAGTGTTGTATGATCCATCTGTTCTACCTGCTCGCCCTGTTACTGTGCATTGCGCCGTTACTTCCCGGGTTACTTGGCGTTGTCCTTCCCGCCTTGTCATGGTTGCCGCCACTGGGCTATCTCACTCCGAATGTTGATGCCTTTACCCAACTGCTTTACTGGCCGGGGTTAAGCACATCACTTTTGCTTTCCCTGTTCACGGGTTTAGGCAGTACCTTACTCGCGCTGATTTTTTCCTACTTTATCTTGCGCCGGTATTGGGACACCCCGCAGTGGCACCGCTTAGAGAACACGTTATCGCCCATGATGGCGATGCCACATGTCGCGTTTGCGATTGGCTTTGCCTTGCTGTTTGCCCCCACCGGATGGTTTTATCGGTTGTTGGCCGTCACGGGTATCACCCCCTCTGACAGCTTTACGGTGGTACAAGATCCGTATGGTATCGGCTTGCTTATCGTTTTAGCCCTCAAAGAAACGCCTTTTTTATTGCTGATGAGCATTGCCGTATTGCAACAATTACAGGTCAAACCGCTACTCGCCATCTCGGCCAGCTTGGGGTATAGCCAGCATGAAAGTTGGCGTAAGCTGATCCTGCCCTTATGGCTCCCTAAGATGCGTTTGCCTTTGTGGGCCGTGGCAGCGTACGGCGTCTCGGTGGTCGACATTGCGCTGTTTATCGGCCCACAACGTCCATCGACGTTTGCGATTCAAGTCTGGCGCTGGTTCAATGAACCCGATTTACACCTGCTGCCTCGCGCGGCGGCGGGGGCATTGCTTTTACTCGCCCTGACATTGTTCACCTTACTCGTCCTGCGCGGCATAGAATGGTGTGTGGTCAATGGCCTGCGTCGCTGGCAACTCAATGGGCCTGCACGTCCCTCATCGGCCCATGTAAATTCCCGTCTGCGTTCACGCTTACACCGTGCCGTACCGCTGTATTCACCTTTTGTCGCAGTTCCGATTCTGGTGCTACCCACCTTGCTGGTATGGTCGTTCGCCCAACGCTGGCGTTTTCCTGATTTGTTGCCGAGTCGCTACAGTTTTCGTTTTTGGGAACAAGAACTTGAGCCCTTGCTAACACTGGCGGGGCACAGTATGATCCTTGCCCTAAGCAGCGGCATAGTGGCATTACTGCTCGCCATCGGTTGTTTAGAATACCGACAGAAATACCACATCGGCATCCCCCACTGGATCATTGCGATACCGCTGGTGACCCCCCAGCTCTCCCTGCTGTTTGGCATACAGGTCACCACCTATTGGGTACCGGGGCAGCACTATGGGTTATGGGTTGTGTGGAGCCACCTCTTTTTCGTGTTCCCCTATCTGTATTTGTCCCTTGAAGGCGCGTGGCGCAGCTACGATGTGCGCTTAGATCAATGCAGCCGCAGTTTAGGAAAAACCGCGTGGCAAACGTGGTGGCAAGTGAAACGCCCACAGGTACAACCCGCTATTTTCATGGGGCTGGCCGTGGGGATCAGCGTGAGCTTGGCACAATACCTGCCAACCCAAATGCTAGGGGCAGGACGGATCAGCACCCTGACCACAGAAGCCGTTGCGCTGGCCAGCGGGCAAGATCGCCGCGTCATGGCTATTTATGGCCTGTTACAAGGGATATTACCCTTAGTGTTTTTTACTTTGGCAGTACTGATAAACCGCTGGACATCGCATTATTCACACGGCCAACGCGACTCAGCAGTGCATCAACGTCAGCCGCAATCACATTTATCATCACAATCTCGACCATGACCACAATGAGGGAGCAACACCACCAATGACACTGTCTGTCGACAACCTCATCCTGCATCAGGGTGAACAGCCCCTGTTTGGCCCCTTATCCTTTTCGGTCGCCAAGGGAGAGATTTTTACCCTGATGGGCCCCAGCGGCTGCGGTAAATCCACGCTGTTAAGCGCCATTGCTGGCCATATTGCACGCCCGTTTCAAGTCACCGGCAACGTCATGCTCAATGACATCCCCATGTTACCGCTGACCCCAAATGCACGAAAAATTGGCCTCCTATTCCAAGATGACTTGCTGTTCCCACACCTGACGGTAGTAGAAAACCTGATGTTTGGATTACCTAAGCACTATCGAGGCAATGAGCGGCGTATGCACGCGATGCACACATTGGACATGTTGGGATTAAGTGCATTACGCAATAACCTGCCACAAGCCCTGTCGGGCGGACAGCGGGCAAGGATCAGCGTGATGCGGATGCTTCTCTCTGAGCCACACGCCGTATTGTTAGATGAACCGTTCAGTAAGCTGGATAAAGCCCTGCGCACGGCGTTTCGTCAGTTTGTTTTTGACCAAATTCGTACCCGCCAGATCCCGGCCATCATGGTCACTCATGATGACGACGATGTCCCCCCTCAAGGACGTGTCTTACACTGGCCTTGGCCTTCACTGCCCTCTGATCCTGCACTGGAACCGTTATCATGTTAGATCGCTACGCCATCAAACTCATTCGCTGGCCGCTGACCATCCTTTCTGCGCTGCCTGACCGCATGGGTGTCACGGCCAATCAAGTGACCCTTACTGGTTTTGTGCTGGGACTATTCGCCCTGCCTGCATTAATGCTGCAAGAATATCACTGGGCATTGGGGTTTATTGTCCTCAACCGGATTTTTGATGGCTTAGACGGTGCCATCGCCCGTCGGCAAGGGATCACGGACTGCGGGGGGTTCCTCGATATCACACTCGATTTTTTATTCTATTCACTAGTGCCCTTTGGGTTTGTGCTGGCCAATCCCGATGCCAATGCCGTCGCGGGTGCCTTTTTGATCTTTGCTTTTATCGGCACCGGATCGAGCTTCCTCAGCTTTGCCATCATGGCCAGTAAGCACAATATTGAAAGCCCCGTGTACAAACAGAAATCGCTTTACTACATTGGCGGCCTCACTGAAGGCACTGAAACCATTGCCTGCTTTATTTTATTTTGCTTGTTGCCGCAGCACTTTGCCCTTATTGCGTGGATTTTCGGCGCCTTGTGTTGGATCACCACCATGACGCGTATCTGGGTGGGATACCACACCTTAAAGGCGCATTAAACCGCATATCAACGGACAACAACGTAAACATCTTGCTTGGCATCGGTGGCTTCCGCTTGCCAAGCCAATTATTCCCGCTACAATCGTCGCTCATTTTCAAAGGCAACGACGTCCTCATGAACCGTAAGAAGAAAATCAATCAAGCGCTGAAAAAACACCAAAAGCGTAAGAATGCAAAGTTACACCGTAGCAACAAGCCACGTTACATTTCTAAAGCCGATCGTGCGAAATATGAAGAAGCGGCGCAACTGGCAGGTATGACGGTTGAGCAATACATGGACACCCTAGACGCAGCAGTAGAAGAGACTGAAGCAGAAGGCGAAGAAGTGAACGCTGACGTTGAGACAGACGCTGTCGCTGAAGAAAAAACGGCTGAGACCGCTAACTGATCGGTCGTTTGCTGAACACGCCAACGGCCATTCGCCGGACGTGTATCACCGATTACGTGTAAAGCAGGCCGGGCGATTTCGCCGCCTGCTTTCACACATTTTGAAACTCACACCTTAAAACTTACACCTGATATGGCACCTTAAAGCTTTCACCTTTGCGATATTGCTTTAATGGCGTTAGCGCATCCATTCACGGTGCAGCTGTTCACTGTCACCCAAATATGCCAGCAACCAATCAATCGCTGGGTTCTGTGTTTCTTTATTCCATGCCAAACAACACGGGCTGACCGGCGGCTTCACGGCCAATTGTTTTTCCACCAGCTCGCCACTGGCCATCTTCGCCAGCGCCATATGCTCCGGCACCACACAAATCCCCAATCCCGACTTTAAACAAGACATCGCACTGTGCCAATTGGGCACCATGATCCGACGCTGGTTATCCATCAGCCAAGTGATCCGCTTGGGGAGCACCCGTGAGGTATCTTCCAAGCAAATGGCCGGATACTGCGCCAACTCTTCCGGCGCCAATGCGTGATCGGCACCGGCCAACGGATGATCCGGTGACACCACAAACCGCCACGCTAATACGCCCATATCGCGATAATCAAAATGCCCACTCACCGGCACCGCAGCAGTGGCCCCTATCGCAATATCCGCACGGCCATCCGCTAAGGCATCCCACACACCATTGAACACTTCCATGGTCAAATGCAATTCCATGTCAGGGAACTGACGGTAAAAATCCCGCACCAAGGTATTCACTCGGCTGTCACGCACCACGGTATCCAACGCGACAGACACACTCTGTGACCACCCGTTTGCCACCCGTTGGGTTTGTAATTTCAGCAACTCCATCTGTTTGAGCAACCCCCGGGCCTCTTCCACGAAATACTCACCAGCAGGGGTTAATTGCACCTGCCTATGCAAGCGAACAAATAAATCGACAGCTAATCGATCTTCAATGGTTCTCACCGTATAACTGATGGCACTGGGCACTTTGTGCAGCTCTTCAGCCGCCGCAGAAAAACTGCCTCGCCGTGCCACCACATCAATTACTTGCAGATCATTATACGAAAACATGGCCCTTCACCTTACCGCAATCGTTACCGCGACATTTTACATCAAATATTTTGAAAGCAATGGTGAAATATTACCGTTTCACACCATGCGAAACCATCGATAAACTACACAATATAGAAAAACAGTATGATAGAACCCTTTTATGACTAACCAACCTTCAAAAATCACCACGTTATGGTTTGCCTGCCTGAGTATGCTCGGCTTTTTGGCAACCGACATGTACTTACCTGCATTTGAAACCATTCGTGCTGATTTCAACACCTCACAATCGCTGATTGGCTTAAGCCTGAGTATTTTCCTGCTGGGCATGGCCCTTGGTCAGTTGATCTATGGTCCCCTTTCTGATCGCATCGGGCGTATTAAAGTGCTGCTGGGCGGTATGACCCTGTTCAGCATCGCCTCTGTCCTGTGTGCATTTGCACCGAACGTTGAGATGATGCTCGCTGCCCGTTTTGCTCAAGCACTTGGCGCCTGTAGTGCGACCGTGATTTGGCAAGCCGTGGTGATTGACCGTTATGACAGCAAAGTGTCTGAGCGCGTCTTCGCAACCATTATGCCATTGGTCGCGTTGTCTCCGGCGTTGGCGCCACTAGCAGGTGCACTGCTTGAAGGGCAATTCGGCTGGCGCAGTATCTTCATCGCATTGGTTGGCTTTGGCGCTGTTTTGGCCATCATGACCTTGAAAGAGCCTGAAAGTGCCAATTTGGACAAAAAACAGGAAAAAATCACGGTACAGCTTCGTCAAGACTACCGTCAGATCCTGAGTTCAAAAAAATTCATTGGTAACATGATTAYCTTCGCTGCGTGTTCTGCTGCGTTCTTTGCTTACCTAACAGGTTCACCGTTCGTGATGTCTGCAATGGGCTACTCAGGTGCGGATATCGGCCTAAGCTATGCGCCACAAACTGTTGCCTTCATCATTGGTGGTTATGGTTGCCGTGCATTACTGAACAAATATGACAGCCAGCAGCTTCTGCCTTGGATCTTGAAATTGTTCTTTGGTAGCGTGACGGTCATGTTCCTGATTTCTTTGAACGCGGAACCCACGACCATTTGGCCAATCCTATTGCCATTCTGTTTCCTTGCGATTGCGAACGGTGCAATTTACCCCATCATCATCAGCAAAGCATTGGAAGATTTCAAAAACTGTAGCGCAACCGCTGCCGGTCTTCTGAACTTCCTACAGACCATGGTGTGTTTCGCGGCAAGCGGCTTGGTATCAGCATTTGCGGCTAACGGCCTGATGACGGTGACCATTGCCATGTTCGCAACGGGCTTCCTAGCATTAATCGGTTATGCCTTCGTGGTAAAAGCCCGCAACGAGCACGCACTACAAACCGCATAATTGCCTTCAGTCAGTGATGTATGCATAAACAGGTCACCTTCGGGTGGCCTTTTTTACATCTTTCCTATTCTCCCCCCTCCTCTGCCTCCTGCTTGTTTACCTCATACAGCACCACACCTTGCCCCTATCATGAATAAAATACTCATTAAATCGATGTGGCACACGATAATGAACACGGTATCTGTTGAGAAAACCCTGAAAAACCGGACATTTAAGTGGTAAATTAAACTGCATATAGTACATTCGTTAAACAAGCACGCCGAGAAATAGATTTTTTATACAATTTTCTTGCATAAGATTTCACTATCGGTAATATGAATCACAGATGACAATTAATGCAGTAAGTCAGCATGAGTATTCAAGTTAAGTCTATCAATAAATTCTACGGTGACACGCAAGTGCTTCATAACGTGGACTTCACATGTCAACAAGGCGACACCTTGGTGTTACTTGGCCCAAGCGGTGCAGGTAAAAGTTCGTTACTGAGGGTGTTGAACTTGCTCGAAACCGCCAACAGTGGTGCGTTAAGCATTGCCGGTGAGCAATTCGACTTTTCTCAACCGGCATGTGAAAAAGCCGGACTCAAATTACGCCGTAAAGTCGGCATGGTTTTTCAGCAATACAACCTATGGCCGCACTTAACGGTTATCGACAACTTGATTGAAGCCCCCATGAAAGTGCTGGGTCAGGACAAAGCCACTGCCACGAAAGCAGCGATGGAGATTCTAACCACGCTCCAACTGGCAGATAAAGCACAGGCTTGGCCCCTGCAGTTGTCGGGCGGACAACAGCAACGGGTCGCCATTGCCCGTGCCCTGATGATGAAGCCAGATGTGTTGCTGTTTGATGAACCCACTGCTGCGCTTGATCCTGAAATCACCAATCAAGTGGTCAGTATCATCAAACAGTTAAGCGAAACGGGCATCACGCAAGTGGTCGTCACCCACGAAGTGGATTTCGCCAAAAAAATTGCCAGTCATGTGCTGTACCTTGAAAAAGGCCACATGGTTGAACACGGAACCAAAGAGGCATTCACTCACCCTGCGACCCCGCAGTTTGCTGACTACCTCAACCACTGATTATTATGTTCTCTTTACGATGCATCACAGCCGACGTGATGCCGCAAACAACGCACGGAGTATCGCGATGAAAAAATTACTACTCGCTTCTATTATCGGCCTGACGGCTTTTAGCGCAGCCGCTCAAGAAGAAATTAAGTTCGCCATGGAAGCGACTTACGCCCCGTTTGAATACATGGATGAAAACAACCAAATTCAAGGCTTTGATGTTGATCTTGCGAATGCCCTTTGTGATGTGATTGAAGCCAAATGTAGCTTCCACAACCAGCCTTTTGACAGCTTGATCCCCGCCTTAAAATTCCGTCGTTACGATGCGGCCATTTCTGGTATTGATATCACTGAACAGCGTCAGAAAGTGGTGAATTTTACCGATGCTTATTATGAAAACTCCGCGGCTTTTGTTGCCCTGAAAGACAAAGTGGCTGACCAAAACGCCCTGCAAGGTAAGCGTGTCGGTGTTCAGAACGGTTCGACACACCAAAGTTACCTGACAGAGCAAATGGGAAAGGTGACCGCCGTGCCATACGCCAGCTACCAGGACGCCTTCATTGATATGCAAAATGGCCGTATCGATTCTGTGTTTGGTGATACTGCGGTTGTGGCGGAATGGTTCAAGAAAAACGATAGCCTTGTTTACGTTGGCAGCCCTGTCACCAATGCAAAATACTTCGGTAATGGCTTTGGTATTGCCTTGAATAAAGACAACGAAGCCCTGCTGAATAAACTGAATGCGGCACTGAAAACCGTGAAAGACAATGGCACCTACCAGCAGATCTTTGACAAATACTTCGGTGAGTAAAGACTCAGCCACATCGTTTATAAGTGAGTAATATATGGCGTTATCAGGTTATGCCCTGACGCTACTGGAAGCGAGCTGGGTCACCATCCAGCTCAGCCTTGCCAGCGTAGTCGTCGGATTAGCATTAGCGGTCCTGTTTGCCGGTGGTGAGATGTCTCGGTACCGCGTCATCGCATGGCCAACCACGGCATTTGTCACCATACTCCGTGGTTTGCCTGAACTGTTAATTGTTCTGTTTATCTTTTTTGGGTCAACCCAAGTGCTGTTCTTGATCACCGGTGAGTTTCTGGAACTCAGTCCGTTCCTGTCGGGGGTCATCGCACTGTCATTGATTTTTGCTGCCTATGCCGCACAAACCTTGCGGGGGGCATTGAAAGCCGTTTCTAACGGCCAGCGTGAAGCCGCCAGTGCATTAGGGATCAGCAAACACCATGCTTTTATTCGTATTGTGTTGCCACAAGCGGTGCGCCACGCCCTGCCCGGTTTAACGAACCAATGGTTAGTACTGCTTAAAGACACGGCGTTAGTGTCCTTGATCGGGGTGACCGACTTGCTAAAACAAGCCCAGTTAACCGCAGCCGCAACCCATGAAAGTTTTACTTGGTATGCGTCTGCCGCCGCGGTTTACTTGGTGATCACCTTGATCACACAACGTTTTGTCAACATTCTCGATAAGAAATACAGCGTACAAGACGGGCATCAATCGCAAGGGGCTTCAGCATGAATGAACAGTATCTTTGGCAACTTGCACAAGGCCTCGTCACCAGCTTAGAGTTAACGGCCGCGTCATTGATCGTCGGTTGTTTACTGGCGCTGGGCATGACATTAACCCTGATTTTGCGCACACCTGTCCTGCACTGGATCAGCCGTGCGACAATCACCCTGTTTACGGGTACCCCCCTGTTAGTACAAATCTTTCTGATTTACTACGGGCCGGGACAATTTGACAGTGTACGTGAAAGTATTGCCTGGGAATGGCTCCGTCAACCGTGGTTCTGCGCCATGCTAGCACTCGCGCTGAATACGGCGGCATACAGTACTCAGCTATTCAAAGGGGCATTTAATGCTATCCCTTCTGGTCAATGGCAGGCATGCCGAACGCTGGGAATGGATACCAAAGTCACCTTGGGCGTATTACTGCCCTATGCGATTCGTCGTGCCATTCCGGCCTATTCCAACGAAGTGATCTTGGTATTCAAGGGCACCTCGTTAGCCAGTACGATCACCATTATGGATCTCATGGGTTATGCACAACGGATTAATGCGCAGACCTATGACACATTGGTGGTATTCAGCGTGGCCGGTGCATTTTATCTGGCAGTCAATGGATGCCTGACATTGCTTTTCCGTCACGTTGAGAAAAAAGCGCTCGCGTTTGAAAACGCACAATAGAATCACGCCATAAAATAGTAAAAAGCCATTACCGCCCATCAAGGCCGTAATGGCTTTTCACATTCAAACACGCACTATTTATCTACTGTCATACCTGTCACACTTTGCAATCAATGCAACGTGTTGCTTTATGATATCGATTACATCTTTTGTCTATTCAATGCGTTAAACTGCGCGAAATTGTCTCAATCTACAAATTACCACCAAAAACAACCATTCATTATTTTTCACAATCAATAACAAATAAACACATCAGCAGTTAATCCATTCACCTTTCTGTTTCAGTTCAAATATTGAAAAACTGAACACCGTTTCATTCTCATCGCTTATTGAACCGCCAATAAAACATCCATTACCATGCCTTAAAAATATATTTAGCACTTACGCTCAATCGTATTATTCCTTCCTGAACAGGCAAATCGCTCTATGGATAACCGTCTTAGCATGTCAGAAAAAAAGAGTAAAACGCGCGAATGGATGGCGTTTTTCTTTATCACTGTTGTTCTCTTTCCACTACTGAGTGTTATTGCCGTCGGTGGCTACGGCTTCACCATTTGGATGCTGCAACTTTTTGTGATGGGGCCTCCCGGACACGGGGCCTAAACGATACACCACGCGCTGCACATTACAGGGATTTATGTAAAGAGAATCAATCATGAAAACATTTCTAACAAAAGCATGGCAGACACTGTCTCGCCCCAGTGTTCATATCAGCCTGGGTATCCTCACCCTCGGCGGATTTATCGCGGGGGTTTTGTTTTGGGGCGGCTTTAATACCGCACTGGAAGCCACCAATACCGAAGCATTTTGCGTAAGTTGTCACGCAAACAATGTCGTACCTGAATTTGCGGGCACCATTCACGACAAAAACCGCTCAGGCGTTCGGGCAACCTGCCCTGACTGCCACGTTCCCCACGACTGGACAGCGAAAATCTCCCGAAAAATTCAAGCCAGCAAAGAAGTCTTTGCCCATGTTGCGGGCTTTATCGATACCCCTGAAAAATTTGAAGATCGCCGACTCATTCTGGCCCAACACGAATGGGATCGCTTTAGCGCCAATAACTCCTTGGAATGCCGTAACTGTCATGACTATGACGGGATGGATTTCAGTAAAATGTCAGCAACCGCCCGCGTGCAAATGACAAATGCCGCCGAGCGTGATCAAAGCTGTGTGGATTGCCACAAAGGCATTGCCCACCACCTACCCAAGAATATGGACAGCAGCGGCGGCCTAATTGCAGAACTCATGCAAATTGCCAATCAAACCCAATATAACGACGGCGAAACGGTGTATAGCGTGCGCTACTTACCGGTATACGAAGACAGTGGGCTAAAGAAAGAAGCGGGCCTGTTGAACCCTGCGTCTGCGGTTAAGATTTTGACGGAAAACGATGACGCAATTGAAGTCGAAATTGCCGGTTGGCGAAAAGACAAAGGCTATGGCCGCGTGATCCAAGAAGACTTCGGCATGAACATCGCCGTGGCGTCACTGCTAAAAGACACCGCGCAAAATGCGCAGATCGTCAGCAAATACGAAGAAAAAGTGGACGAACTGACGGGTCTCCCTTGGCAGCGTGTCACCGCCACGGTATGGATGCCAAAAGCCTCACTACTGAACGACATCACACCTGCGTGGGATAAGGCACGTTCTGCCTATAACACCAACTGCTCAGTGTGCCATACCCAACCAGCAGAAGCACATTTTGATGCCAATACCTGGCCAAGTATGTTCAACGGCATGCTGGCCTTTGTGAACTTCGACCGTGACAGTGAAGCACTGGTGCTGAAGTACCTCCAGAAGCATTCTTCTGATTTTTCTGACAACTCACACTAAGCGATGGATGGAGTAATCTCACTATGTCTTTAACCAGAAGACGTTTTCTCAAAGGCCTTGCCACCACCAGCGCAGTCGGGGTTATCGGCCCAAGCTTGCTCACCTCAACCCGTGCGTTCGCGGTGGAAACCACCGGATCATGGAAAATATCGGGATCCCACTGGGGGGCGTTCCGCGCCCATGTTTATGCTGGAAAAGTACAAGACATTCAGCCGCTTGAAGTGGATCAACACCCCACTGAAATGCTGAACGGCATTAAAGGGATTATCTATAGCCCTTCCCGAGTGCGTTACCCGATGGTGCGCCTTGATTGGCTAAAAAAACACAGATACAGCGCTGAAACACGCGGCAATAACCGCTTTATCCGTGTGACGTGGGATGAAGCACTCGATTTGTTCTACCGCGAACTGGAACGTATTCAAAAAGACTACGGCCCATGGGCACTGCATGCAGGTCAAACAGGATGGCGTCAAACTGGCCAATTCCATAGCTGTACCAGCCATATGCAACGTGCGGTCGGCATGCACGGCAACTTCATCACGAAAGTCGGCGACTACTCGACCGGTGCCGGTCAAACCATCATGCCGTACGTATTGGGCTCTACCGAAGTGTATGCCCAAGGTACCTCATGGTCAGAGATCCTCGATAACAGCAAAAATGTTATCTTGTGGGCCACCGATCCAGTGAAAAACCTGCAAGTGGGCTGGAACTGTGAAACCCACGAGTCCTACCCGTTTCTTGCCAAGCTCAAAGCGAAAGTGGCCAGCGGCGAAATCAATGTGCTGTCGGTCGATCCGGTCAAAAGCAAGACGCAACGGTACCTTGAGAATGATCACCTCTACATTAACCCACAAACCGATGTGGCGTTCATGTTGGCGGTCGCCCATACCCTGTACAACGAAAATCTTTACGACAAAGACTTCATCAAAATGTACTGCCTCGGCTTTGATGAATTTATTGGATATGTACAAGGCACCACCAAAGATCGTATCGAAAAATCGCCGGAATGGGCAGCCAAGGTGTGCGGGATACAAGCCGACACCATCCGTGATTTTGCCCGTATGCTGGTCGCAGAACGTACTCAAATTCTGTTTGGCTGGTGTATTCAGCGTCAGGAACACGGTGAACAGCCGTACTGGATGGGCGCGGTTATCGCAGCAATGGTTGGTCAAATCGGCCTACCGGGTGGCGGTATTTCTTACGGTCACCACTACAGCGGCATTGGTGTACCGTCTACCGGATTTGCAGCACCCGGTGGTTTTCCACGTAATGTGGACGAAGGCTACAAACCCAAGTGGGATAACAACGACTTTAACGGTTACAGCCGTACCATTCCGGTGGCACGCTGGGTGGATTGCTTGTTAGAACCCGGAAAAGCGATCCGTTATAACGGCAATAAAGTGATCCTGCCTGATTACAAAATGATGGTGATCAGCGGTAATAACCCTTGGCACCACCATCAAGACCGCAACCGGATGAAGCAAGCCTTCCAGAAGTTGCAAACCGTGGTCACGATTGATTATGCGTGGACTGCAACGTGCCGCTTCTCGGATATCGTGCTGCCTGCGTGTACCCAGTTTGAACGTAACGACATTGACGTGTACGGCTCTTACAGTGGGCGTGGTTTACTGGCGATGCACAAATTGGTTGACCCCTTATACCAATCAAAATCGGATTTTGACATTTTCACCGAATTAACCCGACGCTTTGGTCGCCATAAAGAATACACCCGTGGCATGGATGAAATGGAATGGGTACAGTCATTGTACGCAGACTGCCGCAATGCCAATAAAAACAAATTCGATATGCCGGACTTTGACACGTTCTGGGCACAAGGTCTGTTAGATTTCGGGACAGGCAAGCCTTGGGTACGTCATGCCGATTTCCGTCAAGATCCTGAGATCAACGCGCTTGGCACGCCATCTGGGTTCATTGAAATCACCAGTCGGAAAATTGCCCGTTATGGCTACGATCACTGTCAGGGACACCCGATGTGGTTTGAGAAAAGCGAACGTTCACACGGTGGGCCGGGATCCCAGAAACACCCGTTCTGGATGCAATCTTGCCACCCAGACAAGCGCCTGCATTCGCAGATGTGTGAGTCAGAAGCCTTCCGCGCCACCTATGCGGTACAGGGTCGCGAGCCAGTTTACCTCAATCCTGAAGATGCAGCCACGAAAGGCATTCATGACGGTGATTTGGTACGCGTGTTTAACGACCGCGGTCAATTACTGGCCGGCGCTGTATTGAGTGACAGCTACCCGCGTGGGGTGATCCGCATTGAAGAAGGTGCTTGGTATGGGCCGTTAAATGAAAAAGTCGGAGCCATTGATACCTATGGTGATCCTAATACTCTGACCCAAGACATTCCTTCTTCAGAGTTAGCACAAGCCACCAGCGCCAACACCTGCTTAGTGGATTTTGAGAAATTCACAGGCACAGTGCCACCTGTCACCGCCTTTGGCGGGCCGATTGAAGTGAGTCAAACCCTCACGGCACTCTAATAACACACGCAATCAGAAACGCCATCCATCATGCCCTGATCCTGTATCAGGGCGTGTTTTATGGGGCTCATCACACTACTTGTCGGTAGCCGCTGTTTGCTTCTTAATGAACTTTTCCACCCCTCGCCCTGTCACCGCAAAGACCAATAAACTGAACCACAACACAAAGGAAAAAAAGGCCGGCACACTGGCTACCGCAATAACTTTGAGATATTTGCGATTAAATAAAACCGCTAACATCACAGGCAGCAACCAAAAAATAATAGCGATAATGACCCCAACCGCCAGCATCGCATAGTTGCCACTGCCAAATGCTTCCTCAAATAACACTTTTACTTCATCCATGTCGCTTATCTCCACTTCCTTGTTGCACATTATCCATTAGGGTTTTCACGCGGTTAAGGCCATCCTCCCATTTATCGAGATACCGCCCCGTCACAGCGAAAACCAGTAACCCTACCCACAACGGCGAATAGAAAAAAGCCGGCACACACGCCAACGCAATCACTTTTGTGTACTTAGGTGAATGGGTGAGCGACACAATCACGGGCAGTACCCAAAAACACGCTATACCTAACAACCCAAATACAAGCCCGATATAGTTGCCATGCCCAGACAACTCATCAAAAAGTACCGTTACCGCTTCCATGCGACACCTCCTTCGCTTAACGTTTTTTCACAATACAAATCATGTTGTTATCATCATGTCTCAACGCATCACCCATCCAATTGCCGTATTGGTGTATCAACTCAAATCCCGCAAGTTCGCACAATTGTTGAATATTATCCTGTGAACGGTATTTCAGATTAATGCCGGAATGCACCACCGCACCATCGGGATAAACCCGCTTCTGGGTGATATACATAATACTGTCGCTCTTATCAAAGCGATCATACTTGCCGTACAACGACACCCTCTCGCCATGCGCATTATCGTAAGTATTAAACAGTGCATAGTCTGTGGTTTCGGTAATGTTCTCTGCTGTCATCAAACGGGTATCAAAGATCAAATGCCCACCTGGCGATAAATGCCGATACACATTATTCAACAGCGCCAGCATCACATCGTCATCGAAGAACGCCTGAAAGGCATTGCCCGTCATAATGGCTAAATCAAATGCCCTATCGAGCGTAAACGTCGTGGCATCAGCTAACAAAAAATCGACATGGCTTTGACCTGCAGCGCGACGGCGAGCCTGTTCTAGCATTGAAGGGGCGATATCGACACCGATGGTATGCTCGACTTTTTCGGATAACGGCACCGTCACAATCCCTGTGCCACAACAGATATCTAGCAATGATCTCGCTTGTTTTTGCGCAATAAAACGAGAGAGAAATTGAATGTCGTTGTCATACACGTGAGCATATTGCGCATCGTAATCTTCGCCCGACATAAATTCCGATAAATCCTGCATTCCTATTACCTGTTCTTCATCACCTTAATGTTGCACCTAAGCACATAAAACCGCTTAGCCATCACACGACACTGTCATAGCGCCTTATCTATTTACACGCTACACGTATATTCCTCACGATTTTCTCGGCATACATCACGCAGGGTCTACGCCTTGCCGCCTCTGAAATGGTCAAGTTCATCCCTTTTTCTCATCACACTAAGCAACAACTGAAATGGCAACGATTACATGTTACTTACCTGCTGATTTTAAACGATCAATATCGCATTACATGAAAAGCAGAAACAGGGAGATTGCACTGTTTACACAGACGCGGTTTAATAGCCCGCAATTTACTTCACTATCCATCACACCATAGCCACCCCTTCACGAGGACTGTCACCATGGCGACCATTAAAGATGTGGCGAAAGCCGCCGGCGTATCTGTCGCCACCGTATCTCGGGTGGTAAATAAATCGCCCAAAGCCAGTCAAGCCTCTATCACTGCGGTGACTGCCGCAATGCAAGCGCTCGGCTATCGCCCCAATGCCAATGCCCGTGCCTTGGTGAGCCAATCCACCAATACCGTGGGTGTGGTGGTCGGTGATGTCTCCGATCCCTTTTTCGGCGTCATGCTCAAAGCCATCGATCATGTCGTGCGCCAGCAAGGCAAACAGTTATTGATCGGCAATGGCTACCACGATGCCCAAACGGAACGTGAAGCGATCGAATTATTGATTAACAGCCGGTGTGATTCGTTGATTATTCACAGCAAAGGCTTACCCAATGAAGAACTGATCCGCTACGCTGAGGAAGTGCCAGGATTAGTGATCATTAACCGATATATTACCGAGATCGCACCACGCTGTATTGCACTGGATAACTTCAAAGGGGCCTATTTAGCTACCGAACACTTGATAAAACACGGCCACCAGCATATCGGTTACATCTGCTCTAACCATGCCATTGAAGATACCGAGCAACGTAAAGCTGGCTATTTGGCGGCATTGGCAGAACATGGCATAAGCCGCAATGAAAACTACATCGAATATGGCACGCCTGACGAACAGGGCGGCGAGTCGGCGATGATCGCCCTGCTCTCAAAGCAATTACCGATCACGGCCATCGCAACCTATAACGACTACATGGCCGCCGGTGGCTTGTCCGTTTTGGAAGACAACTATATTCAGGTGCCGGAAGCCCTGTCTCTGATCGGGTTTGATGACGGCTTAATCGCCAAATACTTACACCCGAAGCTGACGACAATTCGCTATCCTATTCACATCATGGCGGAACAAGCGGCACTGTTATCGCTCAAACTAGCGCAAAAAGAAGCCAATGACGCATCGACCAGAATGTTTGTTCCTACCTTGGTCAAGCGCCATTCTGTCGGCTCAGTTCGTACGAATAAGACGCACAAATAACTCGCACTAACAAATAGAAAGAAAACACAGAGGACGTTATGCAAAATCTTCAACAACAGTTGGCCTTTATCTTAGAACTAGACCGCCTAAAAAGTGTATATCGCCAAACCACCGTAAAAGCAGACAATAATCGTCAAGAAAACAGTGCCGAGCACAGTTGGCACATTGCACTCATGGCACAGGTACTGAGCGAGTACATCGAAGAGCCCGTTGATATTAACCGCGCTGTCATGATGCTGTTAATCCACGATATCGTTGAAATTGATGCCGGTGATACGTTCGCCTTTGCCGCCCAACACGAACTCGACGGCCAAGAAGACAAAGAAATTGAAGCAGCAAACCGCCTGTTCGGCCTGCTACCGACGGCACAATTTGAGGCAATGAAAGCGTTGTGGCTGGAATTTGAACAAGCACAAACGGCTGATGCTCGCTTTGCCAAAGGCATGGATCGTATTTTACCACTGCTACAAAACATGGCGAATAACGGTGGTAGCTGGGTCCGTCACAGTGTCACAAAATCACAAGTCATCGCGCGTAATACCTACCTGCAGCAGGTTACGCCAGCACTGTGGGATTACGCCTGCCAACAAATCGACGTAGCGGTTGCCAACGGGTGGCTAAAAGACGCGTAAGCATGCGTGCCAGAGAAAATAAAAAGAGCCACATTACGTGGCTCTTTGCATATCCTGACACATTATTTTGCTATCGTTTTGCTATCGAAAACTGATACGTCGTATTGTGCTGATAACGCTCACCTACCGCCAAAATTCCTTGTTCTGGCCATTCAGGATGGTTCGGTGCATCCGGTAAGTATTCGGTTTCTAAACAAAAACCATCGAATTGATGGTAAATCCCTTCTCTGGCGGGATTCCCTTCCAAGAAATTACCGGTATATAACTGCACCGCTGGCTTCGTGGTCATCACAGACAGAGTAACATCGTGATCCGGTGACACCGCTTGCATCGCCATCGTGTGACCATCTGTCACGGTCGGTAATAGAACAAAGGCGTGATCATAACCGCCCGCCAATCGCTGATCATCATCTGCCAAAAAGTCCTGCCGAATGGTTTTTGCTTCTTGAAAATCAAACCCCGTCCCGACAACCGACGTCCATTCCCCGGTTGGAATCCCCACCTCGTCAGTGGGCACAAATGCCTCTGCCGCGATGGTTAACGTGTGCGACAAACACTCGTGGCCGCTTTCTGCACCCGCCAAATTAAAGTAAGCATGGTTAGTTAAATTCACCGGACATGCCTGATCACACTCGGCTTCATACGCAATCACTAACGCATTGTCTTCTGTTAGGGTAAAGGTCACGCTCGCCGTCAGTTGGCCCGGAAATCCCTGATCGCCATGCTCTGACACCAACGAAAACACCACCTGCGAGGCATCATTTTTTTGTACTGTCCAGCGACGTTGATGAAACCCATCAGGCCCACCATGGAGGGTATTACCGGCCTGATTGACCGCAACCTGATACTTCGTACCATCGACGGTAAACTGCCCTTTTTCCAAGCGGTTCGCATAGCGCCCGACTGTCGCCCCCATATACGCAGACTGTTTTTGATAATCCGCTAAGGTGCGGCATCCTAGCACCACCTCACGCTGTTCATCCGCAACGGGCAGCGTACAGCTGATCCACGTCGCGCCGATGTCCATAAATGTTGCGGTCATTCCCGCGGTATTGCTCAGGGTATAGAGGTTGGCAGGTTGACCATCAGCCGCGCGATCTTGACGCATGCTGTCATATAAACCAGCCAAATGTAGAGGGAGTGTCATTGTTTATCACCTTCATTGTGCAGATGTGCGCAGGGCGTCCTTGTCTCAGGCTCCCTTTCTCATAATAAGCAGTGTATCAATGACTTCCGACAACATTCTGTGATCCCAAACACAAACAATGTAAACGTTTACACTTCATACACAGTAAAAAGTTGATTTCGTGATGTTATGCATACCCTCCCTTTTTACGTTCTTTATTTTCGGTAAGCATGAAGAATCTCCATTCCTTATGTGAAACAACGCAAAAACAGTTCAAAAAAGCATTACACCGCACACGAACCAGCGAAAATATACCTTTTAGGGTGTAATTTATATGCAGCCAAGGGCACTAAAACACTATACTTAGCTTGTTTGGGGTACTTCATGGATGATGTATGAAAAAAGCGTTACTTCGTTTTCTGATATTGTTGATAACACTGCTTTTAGCGGCTTTAGCGGGCACGTTTTATATCTATAATGAAGATGCACAGCAGCTCAAGCGCAGCATACAAGCCCGTGAACACAGTCGTCATCAGTCGTCACTACACATCACCCAACATCAATTTACGCCCGTACTCACAGGCCTGCGCTATTTGACCAACAAAGTCAGAAACACGTCTCAAATGCGCATGACGCAAAAAGAACAATACCGGCACCTCATTGACATCTTCACGCAAATCGCCACAGCGCGAGACAATTTTGAACAAATCAGCCTATACAATCACACTGGGGCGCTGATTATTCAGGTTAATAATCCCAACAATATCGCCGCTCATCATATTGCACAGCCTACCCCCCCCACAGCGCAAGGGTCACCGTTTAATCACCGCATGATTCCCGACATCAAGCATGCCTTAAGCAGCCTACCCGAGCGGATCTATACCTCTGCGTTTCAACTGTACGATGACAACACGCCAGGCGATCCCATTCCTATGATCCGCTTCATCAGCCATTTTAAAGTGCAAGGTGAAAGTTGGTTGCTGGCTGTCAATTATCGAGGGCAAGACTATTTAGATAAATTGATGAATCTATACGGGCAACCAGAAGCAAAAAGCAACATACAAACATGGCTCATCAACAATCAGGGACATTGGTTGCTAGGGCCCGATGCGCAAGAAAGCCCGACGTTTATGCCCGCCCACTTCGATAACAATGTGGCCGAATTCAATGATGCCTACGCCATGCTATGGGCTGATGTTCAGAAAAAACACAATGGGCAAATACAAGTAGACGATTACCTTTATACCTACAGCCGGTTCTTTTCAAAGCCGACGCCCCCCCACGATCAACTGCGCACGTTACCTTTTGAGGGCAGCGACCTTCCTTGGACGATCATCACCCGTGTTAACATGCACGACACCTTGATTGAACAAGCTTATTCTCAACAACGCATCATCAAATTCACCACATTCACCATTCTGATTATGTCGCTCATAGCCGGGGTCATGGTGTTTGCGTGGCATTTATTTCAATCACTCAAAGCCCAGAAAAAGCTCTATGTGAAAGTGAATGATACCGCCTTAAAATATGCCACCGTGCTGAAACATGTCCCGAATGGCTTACTGACCATGGATAAGCACCGGCGGATCCTCTCTATTAATGATGCGGCTAAACAGATCTTATCGTGTGATGAAAAAGACTACACGCTGCCCCAACCTTTAGAAGCCTTGATCAAAAGCCCTCAAGTGCGTAAGCAAATCAATGCCTTGATCGCGCAATTTTGTACAACGGAAAGTACCAATGGCCACGTGATTAAACAGCAAATCGATATCCATACTTTCAAGACACGACATATCGAAGTGATTGCGACCAAAACCTCTTACAGTTCAAGCAGTGAAATTCTGGTCAACCTGCGGGATGTGACAGAGTGGATAGAACGGGAGAATAAACTTAAAAGCATGTCTTGGGCGCTAGAGCAAAGTCAGGATGCGATTTTGATCACCAACGAAAAAGGCATCATTGAATACGTTAACCCCTCCTTTGAGCGGTATAACAACGTCTCGGCAGAATCGATCATTGGCACACAATCCGCCCTGCTGCTACGTAAAAGCTTACCCAGCGTCAAAGAGATCCGCTCAGTACAGCAACAGTTAAAGCAAGGCACTGTCATTCAACGAGTGATCGCCCACCGCGTGTCGGACGCCGACAGTTGGTATGAAGAAAAAACGATCTCGCCTATCGTGAATCACTTAGGGAAAATCAGCCATTATCTTTCTACCGGTAAAGACATTACCGAACGCGTGCTGGCGGAGAACCGACTGCACAAAATGGCCCATTATGACTACCTGACAGATTTACCCAACCGGATGTTGTTGCAACAGCAAATAGAAAAGGCCATTGAAGCGTGTCAACATACACGCAAACACATTGCGTTAATGATTTTGGATCTCGACCACTTTAAGCAAATCAATGATTCACTCGGTCGTGACACTGGGGACATCGTGATCCAAGCCGTTGCGAAGCGCATTCAACATGCCTTGCGTAACCATGACTTCCTCGCCCATTTAGGCGGCGATGAATTTGCTATTTTAATCACCCGTTCGGTCACCCCAGACAATATTGCGACATTGGCTGCGCGTCTGCTAAAAACACTGAGTGCGCCACTTTGCATTCTTAAGCGGGAGTTTTTCCTTACTGCCAGTTTAGGGATCAGCCTAGTACCGGATGACACCGATAACCTCGAAAACCTCAATAAATACACGGAAATTGCCCTATACCAAGCCAAAGGAGAAGGCCGTAATCAATTCTGCTTTTATACCCGTGAAATGGGCATCGAAACAGCGAAGCAGTTACATCTCGAATCCTCATTACGCCAAAGCCTTGGAACGACACAGTATGAACTGTATTACCAACCCAAAGTGGATGCATCAACCCATAACATTTGTGGTGTAGAGGCCTTACTGCGTTGGCATGACGATGCGGGGGAAATACAGTCCCCGATGGAGGTGATCCCTGTCCTTGAGCGATCCGGTTTGATCGTGGAAGCGGGGGAGCACATGATCAAGCAGGCCTGTGAACAACTGGCGCAATGGCAACGCAAAGGGCTTTACCTTAATTTTGCGCTCAATCTTTCTGCACGCCAATTACTCAACTCAGGCATTGTCGACGCCGTTCAGCAAGCCATTTCAGCGTCGGGCTGCAACCCTTCTTATCTTGAACTTGAAATCACCGAAAGCGTTATCATGACTGATGTAGAAACCGCTCTCGACAAACTGATCAAATTAGAAGCCTTGGGAATAAAAATTGCGATTGATGATTTCGGCACCGGGTATTCATCACTGGCGTATTTAAGTCGTTTTCCGACCCATATATTGAAAATTGATCGTGAATTTGTCAAAGACCTCCCTTGGAACAAAGATAACATCGCCATTACTCGTTCCATTGTTGAATTAGCGCATAATTTGAATATGCGCGTAGTTGCCGAAGGGGTGGAGTATGATACTCAAGAACAGTTCCTTTCGGACATTGGCGTTGAAGAGTTTCAGGGATTTTTATTTGGTCGACCGGTGCCCATTCCACATTTTGAGAAACTCTATTTAAATGCCAATGCCGATCCGGTGTTTTAGGCCAACACCGGCACAGTACAAAGGGAAATAGCTCAGCCCAATCGAGAAATATCCTTCTTGCGATGGCATGGTGATGACACATCCTCATTTAGATGAATCATCACGCTATTTACCTACATTAATTCTTGTTCAAACGCGCATCTTGAGGTCACTTAGGTATATAATTTAGGAAAGTGTGTATATATAAGCAGGAAACCAATGAGCTTTAGTGACCATTTAGACAATTTCATTAAACAGCGAGAGCAACAAGGGCAACCCGCAGGCCAAGCTTACAAGCGCAAACATGTCGTACAAGACCCTACGAATCAAAGCCTTGCGCGCGAAGCACTGGCTAAAGCACAGGAAGAGGCTTCTGAACAAGCCACGATGGACACTAAACTGCCCCATCAACGCATTAATGGCCGTTGTGTCACACAAACGGAAGCACACGCTCTGCATCAACTCGAAACCTCATCTCCCCCTGCGAACCCAGCGCGAGTGGAGTATATCAATCAACTCCGCAAGTCACTTAAACTGAAAAAGCGCAGCTAGCCGCTGCGCCTTTCTCATGTTATGAAAATCCCTTCAAATAAAAATCGAGAGTGAATTTGCAAAAATTTGCGTAAATAACCATTTAAAACGTCGTTTTATTGCTATTAACCAATACCTATTTACCGCCATTGAAGAA
>NZ_JAKJSN010000023.1:0-86986 GCF_050337005.1 Photobacterium japonica
CACCAATGGTGAGGTTGAGTTCCACGACGGGGCGAGCAAGGTGGCCATCATCACGGCTTTTGATCATTGCCAATCGCAAGAGTGGCCGTTGCAAGGTGTAGTGTTTCCCCGTGTACGGGTGGATCAGTTCAAAATGCACGATGATGTCGTTTTTGTCTTTGCGGTCACGCAGCTGTGTGCTGTTGAGTGCATCATAGGCCTCGGCAATGGCGTTGATCAGCGCGTCGCCAGTTAACCCCTTAAAGCGGGGATCGGTACTGGTCAGGTGGATCTTTTCGGCATGGAGCGACGTGGAATCGGCACCTGTATCAATCTTGGCTGACATCCCGACGCCTTTCAGGCCATCAATGTCGGGAAAAAAGACCCGCTCTGTGCGTCCCAGCACCATACGTCCGTCGATATGGTCGCGTGTATCAATGATCGCGGCATACTGAGCGTTCTCCGCGTGGGATGTTAGAGGAATAGTGAGACCGGATGTGGCCAATACGGCAGTGCACAATCCCCAGAGGGAAGCACGTCGCCAGCGCGCATGGCGTGGCGTGTTGCATGTTGAGAGAGAAGCGAGGAAGCCACGAAGGCCTAGCGTACAGGTTCGCATCGCGATCTTGTCTCCATGTCGCAAGGTAAGACATGGCTATAAGTGTATACCGTCGTGCTGTGAAGGGCGTTTTTTCGGTGGGAATGTCTGTTTATGTGTCAAGTGGACGATCACCAATGGGTGATCGTCACTGCGTCAACGTGTACTGAGGGCTATTTGGCTGGCAGATGGGCAATGGCATCGCCCATGTTGATCAGTGTATCGAGAATGCGTTCACCGGCTTCACGCAGGCCGTTGTGTTCATACTCGTTGGTGATCCACGCTTTGCTGTTCGGGATCCCTTTTAAGGTTTCTTGCGAATAAGCCAGTTCGACATACATGTCTTCGGCGTACACTGCACAGGTGACCGGAACGGTATTATGGGCTAATGCATCGATATCATACAAGGCTGGCCAATCCGCTTTTTCGGCAAGCAATTGCGCGGCGGCTTTGAGTGGGGTTAAGCAGGTAAACTGTTCAAACATCCACGGATAGACCATCTCGCCGGTAAAGAAAAAGTCGCGACCCGTTTGATAGTGAAATTGCGGGAACTGATCGCGCACGCGATGGGCTGACCAGTTTGAACTCTGGTTATGCGCCGCGTCCTGACAGTAGATAGATTCGTGCAAAATCGCATAGATAGGGTTGGTTTGATGGCTTTGCTCAGCCAGCATGGCGTTGAGGAAGGCGTAGCTCAAGGTCTCGTGGGGGGCATTGTCCGGGCCATTAATGGTGACAAACGCGTCTTCCAGCAAATAATACATGGGTAAGTTAGCGTGGCTACGGCCAAGGTTGATACCAATGAGCTGGAACTGTTCAACGGTAAAACGTTGACCGTTAGGCAGGCGCACATCATGGGCCAGCAAGTGATCGGCAATTTTCTGGCATTGTGCTTGTGCCTGAGGGAATTGGGCAAAGAAGGCATCGTTTTTATCTTGCACACGCTGATAAGTGGCAGTGTAAACATCATCGGCATGGCGGGTCAGTGACGGGACGCCGCCAGTGAGGAACGCACGGCTGAGGCTTTGTGGATAGAACGACAAGTACGTCAGGGCACAGAAGCCGCCGAAACTCTGGCCGAGGATTGCCCACTGTGTCACGCCTAATGTTTCACGGATCAGCTCTGCATCGCGCACAATGTTATCGGCACGGAAGTGGCTGAGGTAGTCGGCTTGTGCCTCTGGGGTCATTGGAGCCAGTGTTTGATGGCTGATCACCGTGCTGTTGCCGGTGCCGCGCTGATCTAACAACAGGATGCGGTATTGCTGCAAGGCACGTTTTAACCAACCTGAACGGCTATCAGGACGCGGCGAGGGAAAGCCGGGGCCGCCTTGGAAATACACCAACCACGGACGGTCACTGTTGTCGCAGGCCAGATCGCAGATCTCGCGAGCGAAGACAGATATGGTGCTGCCTTCTGGGCGGCGGTAATCAAGGGGAACGTCAAAGCGGTGTTGGCGATAAATCAGATCACCATCAATAAAACTGGCCAGCATGGTGTACTCCGTTAACATGCAAAAACAAGATGTTAACAGTAATTACGTGGTTAACCTAGTACAAGCATTGGTGGGTGAGCCTGATGCTTGGATGGCATTGACGAGAGGAAAAGGCAGATAAAACAAAGCCGACCCAGAGTGAGTCGGCTTGATCGGTGAATCACGTTCACGAAATAGGACGGGCCTTATTTCTGGTGTTGAATCACGTAGTCCAATGCACCTGTAATCGCCGCGACTTGTGCTGCGTTACATTCTGCATCCGTCACCTTATCGCTGTCTGGGTAGACTTCGGTGGTCGTGCCGTACGCGCAATCGGTCATGCTGTTACACAGGCTCAATGCTTTCAATGGGTAGTTAATCACACCTTCTTGGGTGATAGGGCAACCAATGATATTGCCGTTCGCATCTGCAGGGGCAATGTGTGTCACTTCACGCACTGCATTAATGACGGCCGTTTGGAATGCATGGTTCGGGTATTCGCTGTCACCCACGGTGTAAAAACCGTCTGGCACCGTGTCAGGCTCGTACTCTTTGCCATCACGCGCAGAAAGCGCAGGACGGAACTCTAATTCATCGGTATCCGTGGTTTCGTGCAAATCAATGTGCACCAAAATCGGCGTATCGAGCGCATCCATCATCGCCATCAGCATCGCTGACTCTTCTGCTGGGCTATCAGGATAGAAAGAGCGGTTAGGATCAATCGCTTGTGGGTTCCAGCGGTTAATCGTTTCATAACCCCATGGGCTGACACATGGCGCAACAATCACGTTGAAATCTTCGATGTAACGTTCTGCATGGCAATCAACAAACTGCAGCGCACCGTGTACACCACTGGTTTCATAGCCATGTACGCCGCCGGTGATCAATACGGTAGGTTTTTGCTCATCCCACTGCAGGCTTTTAATCGCAAATAGCGGGTATTTCTCAGCATTAATGCTCAACGCGCCATACTGGAATACGTCAAAGCGAGCACGTAGGGCATCAATTTTGGTGATCACATCGGTTTGGTAAGAACGCTTAATGGTGGTTTGTGCCAGCCATTGGATTTTTTCCGCTTCGCCCCACGGTTGGCCTGGTGTGCCGATGGGGTAAGTGTTTGCGCTTGTCATGGGTCGCCTTTACAGTCGGTGCACCTTATCAGTCGGTGCAATAGGGTGTTGCGTGACAGTTATCATGTCACTCGGGCACAGCATAATTGACTGGGCGGGGGGAAGCAAACCTATTGAGTTTAGAATGAAAAAAGCCTGACGCAGATCATCAAGCGTGATCAACTGCGGTTCAAGCTAAAAGGTGTACCCTTTATGCTAATAGTGGATATAAAAACCCAGTAATGGATTGAAATGATGTTTTTTTGTCCAAGTCCCGGCGTGATGCATCATTTTCCGTATTTTCAATATATTGGACTGACATCGTAACGTGACTTGCACGAGAGCGAGCATAACGTATCCGATCATAAACGAGATCGATGACAAAAAGAGGATAGACACCGTGAAGTTAATGCATGCAGCGTTATTTAAACAGGCGTGTTACGTCGCAGGTCAATGGATCACCGCCCCTGATGGCGCCACCGATCCGGTACTTAATCCTGCTACGGGGCGTGTAATTGCCCATGTACCGCGTGTTGGACGTGAGATGACCTTGGCGGCGATAGAGGCCGCGCACCACGCACAGCAACAGTGGAAGCTGACGACGGCCAAAGCCCGCGCGGTCATTTTGCGCCGTTGGTACGACTTGATTGTGGAACATACCGATGATCTCGCGACGGTGTTGACCAGCGAGCAAGGTAAACCGTTCGCAGAAGCTAAAGGGGAAATCACCTACGCGGCCAGTTTTGTGGAATGGTTCTCAGAAGAAGCCAAACGTGCCTACGGTGACGTGGTGCCTAGCCATAAAGCGGGGGCGCGGATCATCGTTAGCCGTGAACCGATTGGTGTGGTGGGCGCGATCACGCCGTGGAATTTTCCCGCGGCGATGATCACCCGCAAATGTGCTCCTGCTTTTGCCGCTGGTTGTAGCGTGGTGTTAAAACCGGCGCCGGATACGCCATTAACCGCTTTTGCCCTTGCGGTATTGGCGGAAGAGGCCGGACTGCCAGCGGGATTATTGAATGTTGTGACCGGTGATGCCCAAGCCATTGGCGAGGCACTCACGGGCAGTAAAACAGTGAAGAAAATCTCGTTTACCGGCTCAACGGCTATCGGCAAATTGCTGATGGCGCAATCGGCCGCGTCAGTGAAAAAACTGTCGTTAGAATTGGGCGGCAACGCGCCTTTCATTGTGTGTGATGACGCCGACCTCGACGCGGCGGTTGATGGCGTGATGGTTGCCAAGTTCCGTAACGCTGGGCAGACCTGCGTGTGCGCGAACCGTATTTATGTGCACGATGCCGTGTATGAGGCCTTTACTGAAAAATTGGTCGCGCGCGTGAGCATGTTGAAAGTAGGCGATGGCTTTGAAGACGGCGTTCAGATTGGCCCCTTGATCAATACGGCGGCTGTTGCCAAAGTACAAAGCCACATTGATGATGCGCTGGCCAAAGGCGCACAGTTGGCCTTCGGTGAACCGCAACCCGCGGGATCCTTGCTGTTTCCGCCGCAAGTGCTGGTGGCGATGACGGATGATATGCGCATTGCGACTGAAGAGACTTTTGGCCCTGTGGCGGCGTTGTTCCGCTTCAGTGACGACGACGACGTAATCGCCCGGGCGAATAATACCGATGCCGGTTTGGCGGCGTATGCCTATACCCGCGCCTTGCACCGTGCATTCCGTTTCAGCGACGGGTTGGAATACGGCATAGTGGGTATTAACGAAGGGTTGATTTCCACCGAAGTGGCCCCCTTTGGTGGGGTGAAAGAGTCGGGACTCGGCCGCGAAGGCGCCCGCCAAGGCTTGGATGATTATCTGGAAACCAAATACACCTTGCTGGGTGGCTTATAGCCCGTTCGCGTTAATTTGAATCAGGTAAGGCGACCCGCTGAGCGAATAAAGATAAAAGGGTACAAACCCTTGAATTTATTTTTTACACTGGGTGTATCAATGTGACAACGAGACTGCCATGGGGGCGTTATGTTACGCGCTTGGCAGAACGGACAGTCGCAGAGTGAAATAATAAAGCACTATAACAAGGCACAGCCTAAGGAATAACGCATGACAAAAGCAAAAATCGGTATCGTCACCGTCAGTGATCGCGCAAGTGCGGGCGTGTACGAAGACCTTTCAGGGCAAGCCATCATTGATACATTGAATGATTACCTGACCTCTGAGTGGGAGCCGGTCTATCACGTTATTCCTGATGAGCAGGATGTGATTGAAGCCATGCTGATCAAGATGGCCGATGAGGAAAATTGCAGCCTGATCGTGACCACGGGGGGCACAGGCCCTGCGAAGCGTGATGTGACACCTGAAGCAACAGAAGCGGTGTGTGATCGCATGATGCCAGGTTTTGGTGAGCTGATGCGTGCTGAATCCTTGAAGTTTGTGCCAACGGCAATTTTGTCTCGCCAGACGGCGGGTCTGCGTGGTGATAGCTTGATCGTGAACTTGCCGGGCAAACCGAAATCCATCCGTGAGTGTTTGGATGCGGTATTCCCTGCGATCCCTTACTGTATCGATTTGATGGAAGGGCCGTTCTTGGAATGTGACGAAGCGGTGATCAAACCTTTCCGTCCTAAGCAGAAATAACGCAGTATGATATTTCCAAGTGATTTCAAGGCAATTCTCTCTGAATCCTGTATCTTGAAGTAGCTTGAGTATACTTAAGGTCGAATCGCAAGATTCGGCCTTTTTTGTCTGTGGTCATGAGCGGTAAACAAAGACTGCGTATGAAGGCCGCTGATTGTGATGAAAAGGAGTCTCGTCATGAAACGAAAAATACTCGCTATTGTTGTAGCGTTAATGGTGACACCGGCTCACGCGAGCTGGGATAAGTTCAAAGAATCCGCGTCAGAGCTGGGTGATACCTTAAGTGAAAGCTCCAAACAGGCGTGGGAAGGGTTTTCCGACTTTTCCAAAGATACCTGGGGTATGGTGTCAGAGTGGGGTGCAGACACCTATAACAAAGCCGGTGAATGGACCGAAGAGTCGATTGCTAAAAGTCAGGAATGGCTTGATGCAGCGGATGCCAAATTGGCTGACATGATCAATCCAGACACACCCGAAGAAGCACGATTGGCGTTAGATACCATGGCAGATACGGCCTTGGTGCGTTTATTCAACGAAGAACCGTCTGCCAAGTTATTGTTTGACCATGCTTATGGGTATGCGGTGTTTGATTCGCGCAAATTTTCGCTCATGCTCCATACCAACCAAGGGGCGGGTGTGGCCGTGGCACGTCAAAGTGGTCAGCATACCTACATGAAAATGTTTGGGGCGGGTTTGGCTGCAGGGTTAGGCGGTAAATTCTATCAGCAAATCATTTTGTTTGAGGACAAGGCGACGTTCGAGCGCTTCATTACTGATGGCTGGGAAGCAACGTCTGAAGTGAGTGCTATCGCAGGCGGCGAGAGCGCAGAGCTGACAGCGAAATATAACGGTGGCATGGCGATTTATCAGATCGGAGAGAAAGGATTGCTGCTCGATGCCAATATTTCTGGTTCAAAATACTGGGTCGACACTGAATTAACACAAAAATAGTCCGGTTTTTCCCTGACTAAAAATGCCGTGGTTGAGCCGTGTTTTCGTGGCTAACCATGGAGTTTTTATCCTTTCCCCTGAATGGTTTTCTTCGCGTCATTTCAAAAAAATACTGCAATATCAGATGCCTGATAGGTATTTATATACATCCGCTAGCCCCTGTTCATAATTTTGTCATTTCGCCTTGTTTTGGCAAAAAGAAGGGCGTAATACATAGTCTTATAGATAACAATATCGACCAAAAGAGTCGGAAAATGACGTTGGCTTCATGAGCAGTGGCCTGATAAGGACTAAGGGGCAAAGCGATGGATACGAAACGAACATGGGGCTTTATTTCTCTTCTTCTGGGTAGCGTGTCGCTACTGTGGGGAGGTATTTCATTTGGTGGTATGTTAGGCCAATCATTGGTCATGGCGGACATGGGCAGTTTTATTGCTCAGGGAGGCGGCGACTATTTGCACACCTTTAGCCCAGACTATGCCCTGGCGGAAGTGAAAACCAAATACCAATACATTGCGACCACCGGATTGGTTCTCACCATTTTTGGTGGCTTAATGATGCGAGGACAATGGGGGCGTCGCTGGTAATCACACTGCGCGTCACCGCTAAACAGACCGAATTTGACTACACTACTCTCAATAGTCGCTGTCATGTGCCAGCCTGTTACAGGGTTGGCCTGACAGATAAAACCAATGAGAGCGGGGTGCTATGAAAGGGTTTATCAGCGGATTACCGAAAGTTGAACTGCACCTTCATATTGAAGGGACTCTCGAACCCGATATGCTGTTTGCATTTGCGCAGAAAAACGGTATTAGCTTACCGTTTGATACGGTAGAGGCCTTACGCGAGGCGTATCAATTTAATGATTTACAATCCTTCCTCGACCTGTATTACTGGGGTGCTAAAGTGTTGCGCACTGAGCAGGACTTTTATGATCTCACCTGGGCGTATTTAGCGCATTGTCACGACGATCACGTTGTGCATACCGAAATCTTTTTTGATCCCCAATCCCATATGCAAAATGGCGTGCCGATGGCGACTGTCATTAATGGGATTGATCGCGCTTTACAAGATGGTCAAGCGCAACTGGGCATTTCCAGTGGATTGATCATGTGCTTTTTACGCCACCTCAGTGAAGATGCTGCTATGGAGACCTTGCGACAAGCCTTACCGTTTAAAGACCGCATCATCGCAGTGGGTCTCGATTCTTCTGAATTAGGCCATCCCCCCGAAAAGTTTACCCGCGTGTTTACCATGGCGCGAGAGGCCGGTTGGTTGACCGTCGCCCATGCTGGCGAAGAAGGCCCCGCGGATAATATTCAAGGTGCATTAGCGCACTTACAGGTTTCACGCATTGACCATGGGGTGCGGTGTACTGATGATCCCGCCGTCATGGAAACATTACGCCAACGGCAAATTCCGTTAACGGTGTGCCCCTTATCGAACGTGAAACTCGGTATTTTCGATGTACTTACCACGCACAACATCATGCAGCTGGTGGCAGAGGGATTGTGCGTCACCATTAATTCCGATGATCCGGCCTATTTTGGTGGTTACATGACGGCGAATTTTTTAGCGGTCGCTGAGGCTTTTGATGTATCAAAAGTGGAAATGGCCAAGTTTACACAAAGGGCGATTGACGCCAGCTTTTTATCGCAGGACGAAAAAACGGTATTGCAGGCAAGGTTGTCAAATTATGTTGAGCATCAGTTTCGAGCCATCATTTGAGCGTATAGGCAGCACAAAGAGACGGTCTTTGAAAAACAGATAAAAAAAACGCCTATCAAGTCCATGACAGGCGTAGCAATAAATGATTAAGGAACAACATATTTGAAGTCCGAGAATAGTACTGATCGGGCAAAAAACGTGCAACGATCGATTTTGTAAAACTTGTATCTTGTTTTGTTAAATGACTGCTGGTGCAGCCACTTAGGTTGAATAAAAAATCATCAAAAGTTGCCCTGTTCACGTAAAAATACGCTCGATGCAGGCTTGAGCCGACAAACGCTGATTTTTTGTGGGGGCGTAGGGACGCAATGACTAGCTCAACCATTTTTTGAGTGTGACGGTGAGCGTCGCCATGAAGCCGTGATGGGGTTGAGCTTGCTTGGCATGGTCAACACCGATGTAGTAGGTGTGCATCAACGTTTGGCGCAGCGTTTCTGCAGGCCCTTGTGAGCAGTGCGAGTCGGCGTCATCAGCATAGAGTGTTTGGCTGATCAACGTAGCTTGATCGTTGGCGTAGCTGTAATCAATACCGCAGTAGCCCTGACACAATAACCACAATGTCGCGATCACTTTCAGCTCAAGAGCGTCAAGGGTGTGGAACTTACTGGCATGCGCTTCACCGACTTCGCGTTGAAACAACTGTTGCATGTCGGTGCGGGTGCTTTGCGTGGCTTGATATGCCTCAAAGGTGGTTTGGAATGATTGGGTTAATACACCCAGCGCGAGATCCGTCTGGGGTTTATCCGCGCGTTGTTGGCTAATCGCGTCAAACGCGGGCGCGCGATTAGCCAGAAAGTTGTAGGCATACTGACGTTCCTTGTCGGTAAGCGGTGTGGCATCCAAGCCAAATTCGAGCAGTAGTTTTTCGAGAGATTTCATATTATTAGTTTGATCTTAAGGAAACTTTAGAGAGTATATACCCTAGCGACCTTAAGATGTGCGTTTCAGCGAGACAGTATGGGATTTCGTTGACGGCATCCAACCATCTAGAAGGAAAAACGATGACTGCATTTTATGACTTATCTGCCAATCGTATAAACGGCGTGGCGACGGCAATGAGAGAGTTTGAAGGAAAGGTGGTACTCGTTGTGAATACGGCCAGTGAGTGTGGTTTCACCCCGCAATATCACGGGTTGCAAGCGTTGTTCGCAAAGTATGAATCACAAGGTTTGGTTATTTTAGGGTTCCCGTGTAACCAGTTCGGCGGGCAAGAGCCAGACAGTAATGCGCAGGTTGCCCAGGCGTGTGAAATCAATTACGGGGTGAGTTTCCCTATGTTTGAAAAGGTGGATGTCAACGGTGACAATAGCCATCCCGTGTTCCAATACCTGACGCAAGCTTTACCCGGATTAGTGGGGAAGAAAATCAAATGGAACTTCACTAAGTTCTTGATGGGCCGTGATGGTCAACCTATCAAGCGTTATGCCCCGACGACCACCCCAGAAGCGTTAGAAAAAGACATTATTCGAGCCTTGCAAGGCTGATAGCTATTGTTATTCCTTTGAATTATCCCGACAAGAAATAATCGGATTGGGTCGGGATTGACAATATTTTGGATTTCAAATTCTCATTAGAGTGTTTTTTGTACGTTGTATTTTATTTTTTTGGTTAATGTGTGAAATTGCTCAAAACTGCCTGTAAATCATTGAGCTTAATCGAATGAACTTCGGCATAATTTGGCTCTCTGGCCATGAAAAGAATTGAACCCGCGTAGTATTGTACTTGGTAAAATGCTTTATGTCCTAATGAGATAAATGATAGCTGTACAAGTGTATAGGGAATTACAATGAAAAAATATGCGTTGAGCTTTTTGGCGACTCTGGTGTTAGTTGGCTGTGGTGGGGAGAGTGATAGCAGTGATGGTATGGGCCCCATCACAAAGCCTGAGCCTATTACTAACTCATCAGTTTGCTATAACAACAGTTTGTATGCTGTCGGAGCGGAATTGGTGCAGGAATATACTCAAACATTGGATGGCGTAGAAGAAGATAATGTCACAATACGTCAAAAGGTAAATCGTCTGGTTAGCTATGGTGGTTATTCTGATGTGCTAGAAGTACAAAATACTGACGAGCTAGGTAATATTACGTTAAGTTATATTCAGGCAGATGATGCACTTAAGTCGCTACGTACTTTATTAGTTGTGGATGGCGATGTCGAGTATACCTATGAGCCGAGTGGTACACTGCAAGATTTCGATTTAGATGTTGGTGAAATACGCGAATATCCCACTGTTACCATTAATATGAATGGTAAAGAGAGCAGTACGGTGGAGTCTTCAATAAAATATGTGAAGAGCCAAAGCGTGCGAGTACCGGCGGGTGAATTTAATACGTGTTTAATGGAAATTCGTATGGAGTTAACGAACTGGGATGGCACGATTGTAAACGCGGTGCTACAACAAAATGTAGGTATCGGTAATGGGCTGGTCATTAAGGAAGAAATGGAAACGGTGTTGAGTACCGGAGAGCGAGTGTTGACGGCCAGCGATTTAGTGGAAGGTTCTCTCAATGGTAATATTATTAGCCCTTAGTCTTATCTAATGAATCATTGAAATAAAAAGCAGGCTTGATGTCTGCTTTTTATTTCTCATCATTTCAGCTGGAAACATTCCACATTCAAAAATGGTTAATCGGTAAGTGACCGCGAAACACGGCGATCTGTTCTAATGCACCGGCGTGGCGCTGTGCATACCGATCGTGTGTTTGGGCGATCAACGTTTCAAGGGCGGCTTTCTTCATGTCCATGCATTGTGTTGTATACAGGTAGTTATTCAAAAAAGTCTGTTGCACGGTGAGATCATTCAGATCCCCCAATGACGTTTGTAATTGCTTGAGAGCTGCCAACAGGTGTTTGCTTTTGGCGTTGGGGTACAGTGGGGCGAAATATTCCAACACATAGCGAAATTTTTTACAGTCGATACGCAGTTGATGTAACTGCGTATCGGGTGACGACGGCGATATCCCATCACAATGTTTATTGACCCGCTGAGAGTGATACACCAATACCTTACTGGCAACGTCGAGTGTCGAAGGTTGAGCGGCGTTTTTCTTCTTTTCAGTCAATGATAATTCATCAAGTAACCCACTGATCAACGTGCAATGTTGCTGATATTCATTGGATTTCAGCCAACGTTTCAGCGTTTTAAAGCGCTTGCGCCGCTGGTACTGCAGATCATCAAAAAAGCGGGTGAGGCCATTGTGGTGCGGGTGCTCCAGCAAAAAGAAATAGTCTTCCATTTTCATTAAGAACACATCGAGATCCCGTAAGGTATTTGTGTGCTGCATGAGCGTGCGCAATGCCAGCTTTAGCATGACTTTCTGTCGCTTTTCAAATAAAGGACCAAGCAAACCGATAAGAGCACGACAACGGCGTAAGGCAACGCGGTATTGATGGAGAAACTCTTCGTCGTCATCTCGAATCATCCCCGCTTCATGGCGGCAGGCGTGATGAAATTCGTTCGTCAGGTAATGATAAGTGGCAAGGGTAATGTCAGTATCCGCCGTAAGGATCACACAGGGTGATTTGCGTTTAGGCAACGTAAGTTGATCGCGTTTGGTGACGGACATTTTGCGCCTTCTCTTTCAGCTACTCCTGTCATTTTAGTGGGGGGATGGCGATTCCCCAAATCGCGCGGTCAATATTGAGGCATGGCACGTGGACTTTACAGTCAACATTGACAGTGTGGAACCCACATTGGCGGCGCAAACTTCTCATCATTTGCTCCTTACTGCTAATTCTATAAATAGAACAGCAACCAGAGGGTGTGAACATGATGGAAAAGCAAGCGAATACGCAGTTCACTGAACAGCAGCCGATAGATTTACGTGGCAACCCATTGGGCACTGATGGCTTTGAGTTTGTCGAATTTACCGCCCCGACCGAGGCTGGGATAAACGGGTTAAAAGTGCTGTTTGGGCAAATGGGTTTTGCTGAAATCGCCAAACATCATCATAAGGCGGTCTGGCTGTACAGACAGGGTGATATTAACTTTATTGTGAATGGGGAAGTGCAGTCGCAGGCGTCGGGGTTTGCCAGTGAACACGGGGCCAGTGTGAATGCCATAGCGTTTCGGGTGCACGATGCCCGTGCCGCGATGGAGCATGCCATTGGGCAAGGGGCTGAAGCGTGTGACGCGCAAGCTGGCCCGATGGAACTGAACATTCCGGCGATTTACGGTATTGGCGGGTCACTGATTTATTTGGTCGACCGTTACGGTGACCATGATATTTATGACGTCGATTTCACTTATTATCCGGATGTGGCTGTACGCTTGGCGCAACAAGATGCGGGCCTACTTGTGATCGATCACCTCACGCACAATGTGCAGAGGGGGCATATGGATCACTGGGCCCAGTTTTACGAACGCCTCGCCAATTTTAAAGAGATCCGCCATTTTGATATTAAAGGAAAAATGACCGGTTTGTTGTCACGTGCCATGACAGCGCCGTGTGGGAAAATTCGTATCCCAATTAATGAATCGCATGATGATAAATCGCAAATCGCGGAATACCTCGAACAGTATAACGGTGAGGGGATCCAACACATTGCGTTGAGCACAGAAAACATTTTCGCGACAGTAACGCAGCTACAGAAAAATGGGCTGATCTTTATGGATACGCCAGATACCTATTACGAAGGCATCAATAAACGCGTGCCTGAACATCATGAAGATGTCGCCAAGCTGCGTGCATTAAAGGTGCTGATTGATGGTGATGAAAGCGGTATTCTTTTACAGATATTCACCCAAACGGTGATAGGGCCAGTGTTCTTTGAAATTATTCAACGTAAAGGGAATGAAGGGTTCGGAGAAGGGAATTTTCAGGCCTTGTTTGAGTCGATAGAGCTGGATCAAATTCGCCGAGGAGTGTTGAAAGACGATTCATAACGATTGCCTGTAGCGTAAAAAACGCCTTAACCCGAAGGTTGAGGCGTTAGCATTTATGCATCAGATGAGGCGTGACACTTATAGCTTGTCCCAAGCATCAGACCAAAAACTGCTGGTACCCGGTGCGTAAGACGCGTTTGCACACCAGCCAGAATATGGCCATGGCTTACACTGGTATAGGTTGCCATCGGTACCCGTCACAATGTCGCCTTCGCTGTATGCGGTGCCCGGTACGTAGTCTGGGTGCTCACCGCCTGGCGGTGGGGTAACTGTCCCGCCGTCTTTTACGTTGAACGTTGCCACTTGGTTCAGAGCATCGCTGGTTGCCGTGATGCGGTACTGGCCTGCCTCTACGCCGATTAGGTTCAGCGTGAGGGTTTGCTTACCGTCAATGGCGATCGTTTTCTCGCCACCGGTAACAGGGTATCCCGCCGTATTGGTCACTACGACAGCCACATTCATCATGCTGCTGGTTTCTAGCGTGACAGACAGAGATAGTGCACCTTGGTCTGCGGTGTACTGGTTGTTTATGCCTGACATTGCAAGGGTGTCATCTTGTGGAATTTCACCACCACCACAATCGCTGTTGCCTGTTGAACGCCATACGCCCCACTCGCCGGTTGTACCAGGCTCATCACCCCGCGTCCACCATTCGGCACGCCATGATTTACCCGCGTGGTTCACACTGTCACCGCTGTTATACACGGTCGCTTTATCCCACGCGTTTGCACACACACTGCCGTCAGACACGGTCACTTTACGGGTGATTTTTACGGTTTGGTTCGCGCTATCTGTCACAGAGTAAGTGAGGGTGTAAACACCTGCAACTGCCGTGTTCACGCTACCGCTCTGCATAACCGCTTCAGTCAGATCACCGTCTTCCGCATCAATCGCTTTCACGCCTGCCATAGGGTCGAAACTTTCACCCATTTTAATCGTGATGTCTTGTACGCCTTCAAACACGGGTTTCAGGCTGTACACCTCAACGTTACGGCTGGCTTTGATGGTGTTCGCATCGCTGTCTGTCACACTGTAAACCAGTACATACTGGCCGATCTGGTTCACATTCACGGCACCGTCAACCACGATACTGAATGTTAAGTCACCGTCTTCTTTATCTTTAGCGGTGACACCTGCCATGTTGTCAAAGGCACTGCCGTGACGAACACGTACATCCGACAGGCCTGCAAATGTTGGCTTGCCTTCAGACGGTGGCGGTGGCGTTTGGCCGTGTATAAACGGGCCGTAATCGTTAATAAACTGCTCGTTGTATGCTTGGCCGGCCGCGTTTGTGCCCATGTCCCAGTTTACTGACCATGTCATCACTCCACGCAGTGGCTGACCTTGACTGGTTAGGCGGTTAAAGGCGTTATACAGATCTTGCGGCTCTTTCACAAAACCAGAGGCGGCCGCATCAATGCTGGTAGGAATACCAAACACCAACTTGTCGTGTGGGATCTTGGTGAAACCACGGGTACCGTTCGCGAGTGAGTCTGAGATGTAGTAGATGAACTTTTCTTTCATCTCATCGCTGTTTTGTGTGATCCACGCGTTTTCTTCATCCACCCAAATACCGTCACCGCCTTGGTTGTAAAATTGTGGATTGATCCAGTCATAATAACCCTCAAGGTTATTCAAGTAAGGCACGTATTTTCCCCCGGTGGTGAGGTACGGGAACTCCGGCGCCATAGTGATCAGGAAGTTTTTACCCTGCGCTTTATAGTGATCTTTTACCATACGCAGCGCAGCAGGGATCACCGTTTGGTTATCAGCTGCGGTCACCGCTGCTTGTTCTAGGTCGATATCAAGACCATCAAAGCCGTAATGATCCGTCACACGAATGATTTCGTCTGCGAATGCCTGCTCGTCACCGTTTTTTAGCTCAACGTGGGCATCTGCACCACCCAGTGCGATCAATACAGCACGGCCTTGTTGGTTTAGCTCAGCAATCTCATTAATGAAGGCTTGTTCTGACAGGCCGATCATCGGGTCAAGGCGGAACGTTGGAATGCGCCCTTCAGCGGTATTAAATACCTTCATGAAAGACACGTTCACCACGTTGTACATTGGGTTCACTTCTTTCAGGGTCACACACGGTGCGTTGCCACCTTTGTAGCCCGCACCGTCACACCAGTTGTGCCAGTAACCGACAACGACACCCCCTTCAGGGTTAACCATTTCATCCGCCATAGATGGCGCGGCGGTTCCTGCTAGTCCAAGCAAAATAGCCGCTTGTAATGCGCTGAATTTGATCATTGAGCTATCTCTCTAATACGTGACAGAATTGTAATACCTAAGCCGCCTCATGCTCGGAGACTAACGTTACCTTTGGGGCGTTATGTGCAGGAAAAATCACACAATCACCAGCGTGACATTGAGGGAGGACGCTTAGGTATTAACAAGTAATTTACGAATTTCCAATTGAGTAATAAATTTATTATTAATATTTCGAAGCGTCAAATAATAAAAGTTGAAGCAATATCACAAAACAGAGCGAAGTAATGTGTATGGTCAATAATATGACTTATTTGTAGGAAGATTCTTACGTATAATTGTTTATATAGGTTGTTCTGCTTAATTGTATTCTTCCCCCTAGAATATATGCAATGAATAAACATGAAGGATAATAACATTGTATTTCATATTATTTGTTGTTGTTTCTTTTTTCTCTTAATTTAAATGCATTTGTTTAAACTTGTTTTGTTTTATTTAATTGCTGCGTGTGTTTGAATTGCTTTCTATTTGGGTTCTTTTTGAACAGTAAATAAAAAGATGTATCCCTTGTGCTGATATTTATTCGAAAAAGCGATAAAGTGACGTATAAGACGTAGATTAAATAGATACCTATGAATAAAATCATTTATCAATTTTTTGTGATTTTCTCACTGATTTTCAGTCAATTAACGTATGCGAGTTGGGGTATTAATACCGATAAGCCTATTCAAATCAGTGAAAAAGTCAGCGATATTTCTCAGCAGATCACCGCGTTACCTGAAACGCATTTCTTTACGCAACGCGAGTACTCGAAAGTAAAGCAACTGCTGTCTACAACGTTGTCGGAGCAAAAAGCCCAAGTGGCGGTGATGTCGGCAGCGTTAGAGGCATACGGTGAAACTGCCAGCCAAGTCAATTGGCTGCAAGTGGAGAAAACACATCGCACATTGGCCTCGTTAAATGTCAGTAAACAACGTTTATTGCAATTAACAGACACTAAAACCCGCGATCAATTAACGGGCTTTGGGCCAAGCGGTGTGACACAGTTTTATGCTGAACTGGGTATCACTAAACTGAATATTCAGTATTACGTGAATTATCAAATCCGCAGTTTTAAAAACTTGCTACGGGATTTGGCCATTTCACCGGTACCGGTGATCAGCGTGATCTTCAAAGTGCTGTGTGTCATGTTCATCTTTAATTGGTGGATGCGAAACAGCGAGCGTCTGATCCATGATTTTAAAATATCGAAGATCAAGCATGCCGCAGAACCGAGTATATTCGTGCGTACCATTTGGTATTGCAGCCGTGCACATAAAGCGATTGCGTATTTGCTGTTAATTACGGCTACGCTGCGCATTATCTCGACCTTGCCGAGTTTGCAGCATTTGATTTTCCTTGAGATCTTCACGTGGTGGGTACTGGGTGGATCGATTGCGGTAAGTTTTATTCTGGAATTTGCTTACCGCAACAGTAAGCATAATCGCCGTGAAATCATTGCGCTGCGTTTGTCCACGATTCGTCGCTATGTGTGGGGCATTATTGTGGTGGGGGTGATTTTGCAAATATCCTCGCGCACGTTGGGGCAGGGCACCATTTATGCGTGGATCTCTACGCTGATGGTGTTCTTCTTTGCCATGCTGACGGTATGGAGCCTTAAGCAATGGAACAGTACGGTGTTTGCGCGTATTGCGATGTTGGATGGGTATCCTATCTCCGTACAATGGGCGATCCGCAATAAAAATACCGTTGGTATGTCCATTGTGGCGACAGCCTGCGGTGCGGCATGGCTGTTTGGCCGCACGGTGCAACATGCGGTGATCTCAACCTTGTCCAAACATGCGGCGTTTAGCCATGCCTTGGCGTACTTGTTCCGCATCGAAGTGGCCAAGCAAACCGAAGTTTCCCGCGAGCAAGCAAACCTAGTGCGCGTAAGAGGGGATGCGGCGTTTGAATACATTTTACCGGGTTCGGAAGACTCAGCGCTGATCGACGATTACGCGAAAGATGAAATGATCGCGATGTCACGCTACTTGCTGACAGACAGTCCGGCTGTGTGTGTGCTATCGGGTGAGCGCGGTGTGGGTTCAACCACATTGATGAAGCGTATTTTGGCCAAATCCAAACACGTGACGCCACTGTATATCAACTGCCCGTATGACGGCTATTCCGCGCTGTTGCCGGAGTTTGCTCAACTGTTGGGGTTGGCGGAAGACGCGACCGAGCAAGATATTCTGCATTACCTGCGCAATACCGATACGTGCTATTTGATAGCGTTTGATAATGCGCAACGTTTGGTGAAGCCTAAGGTTAACGGTCTGGTGGATTTAATGAAACTCACCAACTTATTGCGTCAAGCACGTAAGAGTCACCGTGTGGTGCTGTCGATTGAAAAATCGAGCTGGCGCTTCATTGACCGTGCCCGTGGTGAGCGTTTGTTGTTTGACTTAGTCACCTTCATGCCGCGCTGGTCTGAAAAACAAATTGGCCAACTGCTGGAGTCGCGCATTGTTGATTCCGACACGCATTCTGTGTCGTTTGAGGGCTTGGTGCTGCCACGGCAGTGGGATGAAGATAACCTGACTGATGAAGAACGCGCAAAGAACGGCTTCTACCGTATTTTATGGGATTACTCAGACGGTAACCCAACAGTAGCATTGCGCTTTTTCCGCTTATCACTGCACCGTGACAAAGACACCGATCATGTTTTGGTGCGCTTATTCCGAGCACCACAAACGGAAGATTTGGAAATGATGCCGAAACCCATGCTAGCGGTATTGCGTTCTATCGTTCAGTTGGAAGTCGCCTCGCCAGACGATGTGTGTGATTGCAGCCGTTTGAGCATTGCGGAGGTGATCAGCACCCTGCGTTATTTCCAGAGTCGCGGTTACATCGAGTGGAGTGATGATAAAGCCCGTATTTCCGATCACTGGTTCCGTCATATTACTAACGTGTTGCACCGTCAGCATTTATTGGTGAAGTAAGATGTTTCGATTATTAGCCTTGTTGGTGGCTCTGAGCGTCAGCCCGGTTGCCTTTGCCGAAGAATTGCAGATTGATAATCTGCATCAATTTGCCAGTTTGATCCGTTGGAGTGGGGTCGCGTTATCGTTGATCATCATGACGGGATCATGGTTGTTCTTGCGCTTTATTCAGTCGTTGGTTGACGGGGTCAGCAGCCAGTTTGCTCAGCGCCGAATGTTGATGCAAAAGCTACAATCTTTCTTCCAGTTTTTCATCTACATGACCACCGCTATGACCGTGTTCATGCTGAGTTTCCGTGTTGATGACCGTGTGTTGGCATTGATTGGCGGTACGATTGCGGTGTCGGTGGGTTTTGCCCTGAAAGACTTGACCGCCTCGTTCATTGCGGGCTTAACCGTGATGATTGACCGTCCGTTCCAAGTCGGTGACCGCGTGACGTTTGAAGGGCATTACGGGGATATCATCACCATTGGTTTACGTTCTGTGCGTATGCAAACACTGAACGATGACATTATCACGATCCCGAACAACAAGTTCTTGAATGACGTGACGGTGAGCGGTAACTACGGTGGTCTGGATATGCAGGTAGTGATCCCGTTTTATATCGGCATGGATCAAGATATCACCAAGGCACGCGACATTATTCAGGAAGCGGCGTCATCCAGCCGTTATATCCACCTACCTAAACCGGTGGTGGTATTGGTGAAACAGACGATCACTGATAACTATTTGGCGATTCAGTTGACCTGTAAAGCCTACGTGGTGGATATCAAGTTTGAAAAACTGTTTGAGACGGACATCACCTTACGTGTGATGCAGGAGTTCCGTAAAGAGAACATCTGCCCGCCGTCAATTGCAGTGATGGCGCGGTAACACGCTTCACGTTGATCACCGTTTTTGCAATCGTGAGAGAATGGCAGTGCTTCGGTACTGCCATTTTTTTGTGTTAAAGGGTTGCGTGTTATGTCTGGATGAGCGGAAAGTTTTCGACCGATATGCCATTCTGATATTGGATGGATTGTTTGTCTGTCGCGATTATGGATACTGAGCCGTTATCTTTCACATCAAGTCATTGGCTGCGAAACCTGCATTAACGGGAGGACGTGTGATCATACTGGGAGACAAAAGGCAGCGTTGCATTGATAGCCTGAATTTGAGCGCGTCATTGCGTCGACTTACACGTGGTGAGTTCGTGCATGATGATCTTGAATATCGCTGTTACCCGCTCACGTATTGCCTTGAGTGTGAGGCGTTTGCCCCAACGGGGATGACCTTCATTCCCTTATGGGAAGGGGAGTCATCGATCACTGGATTTTATGTTGATAATCACCGTGTTCATTACATTACTTTTCCCATTGAAGAGATCGATGAATATTCGCTTATTGGCACCAGTATGGATGACCTGATCGATTATTTAGTGCAAGAATACGGTGAGAATGAAGCAGCACTGCGGCAGACGTTAAATCAGTAATGCGTAGAAGACAATCCTGCCAGTCAGTCATCATCGAAACGATACTAAGAACGCTTTCTACAAGTGCAATCATCGTTGTGAGCATCGCCCTTGTTGCTGTTGTTAGAGGTCTATCCCAAGGGATTCCATATCCTCTAGTTGGAGATGATTGGTACTTAGTAGCCGGTTTTCTAAGTATTTGGTGTGCTAGTCCTGCTGTGTTGACCGTGGTGTTTCACGCCATCTATCCACGTATGGCACGTTTTAAAACTTACTGCGTGATAGCGATCATTCAAATTCTCATTCTGTACGGTTATTGTTATTACGTGACGATGTTACCTGATAACGAGTTTGCCAGTTCCCCCATTCTTCTTTTGGTGTTCGCAGCTTTGCCTATAGCACTTATTTATTACCCGCTATATTTTGCGGGTCATAGTAATGGCAAAGTGCGTTGTGCATTTTCAACCGTCGGGATATGCCTGATTGGGTATGCGTATATTGCGTAATACTCCATACCTCATCGATCATTCCGCGTTATACCTCTGCTCTAAATCCCACTAACGTTTGTTTAAAGGCTTGCACGTGTGCAGGCAAAGGATCACTTAAATGGTAAATCCCGACGTTACCTTTTTGTGGGATGCCGGGGTTGGGTAGGGCAACAATATCAAACTGGGCAAAGTAGTCCGCCATGGAGCTGGAGTACGGCATGATGGCTTTGGTGACGGCCAGCATGTCGAGGCTGGCTGTCAGCGATTGGATCTCATACACCATGCGCTCGGCAATTTGTTTACGCTCTTTCTCTAATAATTTTGGCTGCGGATTTTCAATTAAATGCTGGTGGATATCATGATCCGGCGTGACCAGCAGCAGCGGATACATCGACGCCGCCTCTGGCGTGAACTCTTGCAATAACAGCGGATGTGAATGGTGGACGAACAGCGCTTCTTCATCTTGCAGCAGTGGCGTAAATAGCACCTGACAGCGGCGCGACAATCCTTCAATTTCATGACCGATGAATAAGTCGATATGGCCGTGGATCAGCATATCCATCAGCTTCAGGTGATTGCCAAATTCAATCTGAAAAGAAATGCCGGGGTACTGTTGGCTATAATGGTGCAGGCTGGCTTTGACAAACACTTCCCACCACGCATCCCCTGTGCCCATTTTGATTTTTTCGGTTTTACGTGCCTTCATGTCGGTTAACTGATGCACCATGCTGTCGTGGCGGCGTTGCATTTCCAGCGCTTGGTTTTTCACTAATTGACCAAACTCCGTCAGTTCGACGCCTTTAGATCGTCGGATAAACAACGGCACATCTAATTGCTGTTCAAGCTTCTTGATGTTGTTCGTCAAACTGGGTTGACTCAGCCCCAGCAGTTCGGCGGCTTGGCTGATGTTACCGAGCTGGGCGGTGGTCAGAAAGTGGCGGTAAAGTTTGTCCATAATGTCACTGGCTGAAAAAAGCGGTTACGTCGTGAAAATTTGTTTTACCAGTCTCACATTTATTGAAATACATCACAAAGTGTTCTGAGCCAGTCTTGTGAGCAAAGTCGCCTATTTCTTTTGTGATATAGCAAAAACCTATATCACTGTCGGGTTTGTGTATTTTTACGCGCGTGAAGGACGCATTACTATAAGGGCAACTTTCAGCGCATTCACGTCGCGCTCTACGCATTTTCACAGTTAAGGACGTAACCATGAACATCACGCCGAAATGGTGGCACGATGCCGTTGTCTACCAAATCTACCCACGCAGTTACTGCGATTCCAATAACGATGGCATGGGGGATCTACGCGGTGTTATCAGTAAGTTAGATTACCTGCAAACATTGGGCGTTAACGTCCTTTGGCTATCGCCGGTGTATCAGTCACCGATGGATGATAACGGGTACGATATTTCTGACTATCAGGACATTGCGCCAATGTTTGGCACCATGGCGGATATGGATGCGCTACTCGCGGAAGCGAAGCAACGTGATATTCGTATTATCATGGATTTGGTGGTGAACCACACCTCTGACGAGCATCCTTGGTTCAAAGAAGCGCGCAAGTCAAAAGACAACCCATACCGTGATTATTACATCTGGCGCAAGCCAAATGAAGACGGCAGTGTGCCGGATGAAATGGGCTCCGTGTTTGGCGGCACCGCGTGGGAATTTGACGAGCAAACCGGTGAATACTTCCTTCACATTTTCTCTAAGCGTCAGCCTGATCTGAACTGGGAAAACCCGAAAGTGCAGGAAGAAGTGCACAAGATGATGAACTGGTGGCTAGACAAAGGTGTCGGTGGTTTCCGTCTCGATGTGATTGATTTAATCGGTAAAGAAATCGACAAGAAAATCACGGGTAATGGTCCGCGTTTGCATGGTCTGATCCAGGAAATGAACCGTGCCACGTTTGGTGACAAAGACGTGCTGACTGTCGGCGAAACGTGGGATGCGACCCCAGAAATTGCCAAGCTGTACAGCAACCCAGCCCGTGATGAGTTTTCGATGGTGTTCCAGTTTGAGCATATCAGCTTGACCTGGCAGCACGGTGACAAATGGTCGCCAATCCCACTTGATTTGCCGGCACTGAAACGTGTATTGACCAAATGGCAGGTAGAGTTAGCAGACGAAGGCTGGAACTCCCTGTTCTGGAATAACCACGATTTGCCACGTATTGTGTCAAAGTACGGTTGTGAAGGGGAATACCGTGTGCAATCAGCCAAAATGCTGGCGACGACCTTGCATATGATGAAAGGCACCCCGTACGTGTATCAAGGTGAAGAAATTGGTATGACCAATGTGGCGTTCCCAAGCATTGACGATTACCGCGATATCGAAACCCTAAACTTCTACAAAGTGCGCACGGAAAACGGCGTGTCACCGGAAGATCAGTTGGCGGCTATTCATGTCAACAGCCGTGATAATGCACGTACGCCAATGCAGTGGGATGATTCGGCTAACGGCGGTTTCTCTGAAGCGCAGCCGTGGATCAATGTGAACCCGAACTACACCCACATTAACGTGGCGCAAGCGTTAGATGATCCTAACTCGATTTTCTACCACTACCAGCACTTGATTGCGCTGCGTAAAGCGATGCCGGTGATTGTGTACGGTGCATTTGAGCCCGTGTTTGAAGATCACCCTGCTGTATTTGGTTATGTGCGTGCCAATGATGATGTACGCGTGTTGGTACTGAGCAACTTTACCCGTGAAAGCGTAACGGTTGAATTGCCAGAATCTCTGCAAGCAGAGCAGGTTGAATGCCTGATCAGTAACTATGCGGCACCAAGTACATTGGCACAGACGGTGACTCTACAGCCATACGAATCCTTTGCGGTTGTACTGCCTGCATAAGGCCGTGATTGACCAAGTTGCTATTTATTAAGGCGCTATTTATTAAGATGCTAGTTACCAAGTTAATCGTCACACAGTAGCGATTTCGTCGAACAACGACTTTGAATTAAAGCCTCCACCATGCCTCTACCTTTGCCTTTTCACAGAGCGCGGGTGGGGGCTTTTTCGTTTTAAGGACCGTTTTTTTGATGTGTTTTTGCCTAACATACCATTGAGAGGCAACCCTTCATCGCGATGCGTCAAAGGAATGTGTGACGGTGATTGCCTGTAATTCAGTTACAAAATGTAAGTGCCGAAAGAATATGGGATTCAAGAAAGCAGGTGCAAGCTGATGATGAAGGATTAAGTGTGACTCAAGTCACCTTAAGTGATCTATTGAAGGCGGTGAAATGCTGCCTATGTGATTCTTGTCACAACAAATATATGTGTGTGACTTTATGTAAGTGTGATTTATCTCAAGTGATTTTTCATTGACAAATGAATATCTTGCTTACTGAAAGAAAGTTTCATTGCAGAAATGTAGAGGTTGTCACGCTAAAAATGCTTTTGGGGGATGAAAAGGCAGGGGGAGATCACAGAAAACCCGTCATCAGTGACGTCAAAAAAATCTGTGTTAGATTAATTGGGTACTAAGCAATTGAGCGGTTTTGGCGAACCGTATCTAACACATTAAACGACTTAATCACTTTTCACATCAGACGGGGAATCCTTATGATATCACCAGATACTAAGGTCAAGGTACAAAATTTTGGCCGCTTCTTATCTAATATGGTGATGCCCAATATCGGCGCATTCATTGCGTGGGGCTTCATTACAGCGCTTTTCATTCCGACGGGGTGGTTCCCGAATGAGGAACTGGCCAAAATTGTCGGTCCCATGATCACCTATTTACTTCCACTCTTGATTGGTTATACCGGCGGTAAATTAGTCGGTGGCGATCGCGGTGCCGTGGTCGGTGCTATCACTACAATCGGTGTGATCGTCGGTACTGACATTCCGATGTTTATGGGCGCGATGATGGTTGGTCCGCTGGGCGGATGGGCAATCAAACGCTTTGACCGTTGGGTTGATGGTAAGGTGAAAAGTGGTTTTGAGATGTTAGTGAATAACTTCTCTGCCGGTATCGTCGGGATGCTGTGTGCCATTTTAGCCTTCTACATGATTGGTCCTTTCGTCAAAGTGCTGTCTACGGCATTGGCGGGTGGCGTCAACATGCTGGTAACCGCAGGCTTACTGCCACTAACGTCTATCTTTGTTGAACCGGCAAAAATTCTGTTCCTGAACAATGCCATTAACCACGGTATTTTCTCACCGCTGGGTATTCAGCAAGCGAACGAACTGGGTCAATCTATCTTCTTCCTGATTGAAGCGAACCCCGGTCCGGGCTTGGGTATCTTGCTGGCTTACATGGTGTTTGGTCGCGGTACGGCAAAACAAACCGCGGGTGGTGCGTCGATTATCCACTTCTTCGGCGGTATCCATGAAATCTACTTCCCATACATTTTGATGAACCCTCGTCTGATTCTGGCAGCCATTGCTGGTGGTATGACAGGTATCTTTGTTCTGACACTGTTTGATGCAGGGATTGTGTCACCGGCTTCACCGGGCTCTATCTTTGCCATTCTACTGATGACACCGAAAGCCTCTTTTGTGGGTGTGATTCTGTCGGTACTGGCCTCAACGGCCGTGTCGTTCGGTGTTGCCGCACTCTTGATGAAAACACAAAAAGTCACTGATGAAGAAGGCGATGACATTGCCACCGCGACACAAAAAATGAAAGGCATGAAAGCCAGCAGCAAAGGTGCACCAGCAACCGTATTGGCTGAAGGTGGTGTGAACTGGGCGAACGTACGCAACATCATTGTGGCGTGTGATGCCGGTATGGGCTCCAGTGCCATGGGGGCCAGCCTACTGCGCAAGAAAGTGCAGGAAGCCGGACTGTCAATCAGCGTTACCAATAGTGCCATCAATAGCTTACCGCAAGAGGTCGATATCGTGATCACGCATAAAGATTTAACGGAGCGTGCACGTAAGCATGCTGCCCACGCAAAACATATTTCTCTGACTAACTTCCTTGATAGCCAGGTGTACAACGATTTGGTGACCCGTATCGTTGCGGCAAGCAGCCCGGATGCGGCGAATGACGATGAGATGGTGAAAACAGTAAAAGTGTCACCGGTTGCCGCGAACGATGATACGTATGCGCCGTCATCGGATGCACAACAATCAACACAGCCACAAGTGTTCCAGATTGAATCAAAGAATATTCACCTTGGCTTGAAGGCCAACAGCAAAGAAGAGGCAATCCGCTATGCCGGCGAGCAACTGGTGAAGTTGGGTTATGCCGAAACTGAGTATGTGGATGCCATGTTTGAGCGTGAAAAACTGGTACCGACTTACTTGGGTGAATCTATCGCCGTTCCGCACGGCACGGTAGAAGCGAAAGACCGCGTGATTAAAACCGGTATTGTGATTTGCCAATACCCAGGCGGGGTACAGTTTACCGATGATGATGACGATGTTGCCAAGCTGGTGATTGGTATTGCCGCTAAAAATGATGAGCATATTCAAGTGATTACCACTATTACGAATGCGCTTGATGATCCTGATGCGATTGAACGACTGACCAGCACGAACAGTGCGGATGAAGTCCTGCAGATTCTGGCAGGTGACGCCGCCGCGTGATGGAAGGCCGAGGTGCTGACTGCTGAAGACAACATGTAATCCGGTGTTGCTCCAACCCACCTAACTCCTACTGGTGGGGTCTGAAAGCGGAAAAGTGAAAGGCCAAGTCGTTGCAACAAAGCAGTCGCTACAAACAGGTTCATTGTGTGTAACGGGGCCAGTGTGTTCCCCCACTGGCCCCACCCCAAATTCGTAACGTTATAGAGAGAATAATCATGAAAGCAGTTCATTTTGGTGCAGGTAACATCGGTCGTGGTTTCATTGGTAAAGTGTTGGCAGATGCTAACGTGGCAGTCACTTTTGCCGATGTCGATGCGCCGTTAGTTGACCAACTTAGCCATGACCAATCTTACAAAGTCAAAGTGGTGGGCAGTGAGTGTGTGGTCGATACCGTGACGCACATTACCGCCGTCAATTCAGCCAGCGAAGCGGTAATTGAGCAGATGATCCATACCGACATGGTGACCACCGCCGTGGGCCCTAACGTGTTGGATATCATTGCAAAAACCATCGCCAAAGGCCTGACGCACCGCTTTGAGGCGGGTAACAACCAGCCTCTGAATATCATTGCGTGTGAAAATATGGTGCGTGGTACGACTCACCTGAAAAATGAGGTGTATAAACACCTGAATGCGATTTACCACGCACAGGCCGATGAGTTAGTCGGTTTTGTGGATTCAGCGGTTGACCGTATTGTGCCGCCGTCCGATGCGGCTAACGATGATCCACTGGAAGTGACCGTGGAAAGTTTCAGCGAGTGGATTGTTGATAAGCAGCAGTTCAAAGGGAATATCCCGGTTATCGCGGGCATGGAAACCACCGACAACCTGATGGCGTTTGTGGAACGTAAACTGTTTACGCTTAATACGGGTCACATCATGACGGCGTACCTTGGCGCATTAAAAGGCCATGAAACCGTGCGTGATGCGATTGAAGATGCAGATATCCGTACGCAGGTGAAAACCGCGATGCAAGAAAGTGGGGAAGTGTTGATCCGCCGTTACGGCTTTGACCGAGACATGCACAACGCGTATATCGAGAAAATTTTGAGCCGCTTTGCGAACCCGTATCTGCGTGATGAAATTGACCGTGTCGGCCGCCAGCCGATCCGTAAGCTGGGGGACAATGACCGTTTAGTGAAGCCGTTGCTGGGTACCATCGAATACGGTACCGATAACCAATTGCTATTGAAAGGGATCGCCGCCGCGTTTAAATACACCAACAACACGGATCCACAAGCCGTTGAGTTACAAACGTCACTGAATGACATTGGCTTACGTGCCACACTGGAAAAATACACCGGTCTGGCTGCCGACAGTGATGTCGCGCAACAGATTGAAGCGCTCTATCATACGTTATAAGTTCTTATGGCGTACTGCCAGCAGGGCCAGATGAACGACGGATGAGTACATTATCACGCACAGGGGCTACGGTCCCTGTGCGTGTTTGCGAAATTATATGGAAATCATGAGGTAATTATGTTCTCTGCTGCCACGAAAATTAGAATTCATAACCTTGGCCGCTTTTTGACCAATATGGTGCTGCCCAACATTGGCGCCTTTATCGCGTGGGGCCTGTTAACAGCATTGTTCATTCCGACAGGGTGGTGGCCGAATCGCGAGTTAGCCACATTGGTTGAACCCATGATTATCTATTTGCTGCCGCTGCTCATTGGCTACAGTGGCGGTAAACTCACTGGCGGTGAACGTGGCGCAGTTGTGGGGGCGATTGCCACCATGGGCGTGATCACGGGCAGCGAAGTCCCTATGTTCATCGGCGCCATGATGATGGGCCCGTTAGCGGGCTGGTTGATCACCCGTTTTGATCAGGCGCTGACCGGTAAGGTAAAAAGCGGCTTTGAAATGTTGGTGAACAATTTCTCAGCCGGTATCGTCGGCATGGGGTGCGGCATTGTTGGTTTCTATTTCATTGGTCCGGTGGTGGACATCGCCTCGGCCGCGTTAACGGCGGGTGTCAAAGTCACGGTAGAGGCCGGATTGCTGCCACTGGTGTCGCTCTTTATTGAGCCAGCGAAGATCCTGTTCCTCAATAATGCCATTAACCACGGCATTCTGACCCCGTTGGGTATTCAGCAAGTGCGTGAAGTCGGTGAATCCTTGTTCTTCTTGATTGAAGCGAATCCGGGGCCGGGTTTGGGGGTTTTGTTGGCGTACATGGTCTTTGGTCAGGGTACGGCACGACAAACTGCCGGTGGCGCATCGATTATTCATTTCTTCGGAGGGATCCATGAGATCTACTTCCCGTATGTACTGATGAAGCCGCGTTTGATTCTGGCAGCGATAGCCGGGGCAATGACGGGGATCTTTATCTTGGTGATTTTTCAGGCAGGCATTGTGGCACCGGCATCACCGGGGTCTATTGTCGCTATTCTGTTGTTAACGCCAAAAGCGGATGTATTGGGCGTGAGCTTAGTCATTGTGGCTTCAACGGCAGTCTCGTTTATTGTCGCGGCATTATTGTTGAAAACAGAACCAGGGACTGAACAATAACCCCGCAAACGGTGAGAAAGTGGGAGATAGCCATGTCTTCATGGCTCTGAACCCGTTAGAATAATGTGTTTATCCTCAGTGGGTTGTCGGACATGCTTGAGGATAAAGTGGATGAAACGTTTAACGAAAGCAGTGTATGGCGAATAGTGATCAAGAAACAGACATTTTAGAGCGTTTGAACGATGCGCAGACAGTGCGAGGGTTCTTTATTGCTGCCATTGCCGTATTTGATGAGTCCGTGGAAGGCTTATTGCAGCGCATCTTCCGTAAAGATGATTTTGTGGTGAAATCGGTGGTGGAACCCTTGTTGTCCCAGTCAGGGCCTCTCGGGGAAATCACGGTACGACTGAAACTGCTATTAGGTTTAGGCGTGGTGGCGGATGCGGTGTATCACGACATTGATGCCATGATGAAACTGCGTGATTTTCTTAACCGCGATGGCAATGAATACCGCTTTACGGATGCGGCGATTTTAGATGTCATCAAAGAGCTGCATGCCGTGAAAAATATGGGCATGGTGCAGTTGGATGTGATGCCGCCGGATGATGATACCGATATGACGTTTTATCAGATGCAATTGGCACGTCAGGAGCAGGTGATCAAATCCACCATGGCATTGGCCATTGCCGGTATCTGTAATGAATTAGGCAAAGACAGTCCGTTCTAGATCTTTTTTGTCTTGTTCGCTATCCATTTGAAGTGATGATGCTCTGTATTATATCAGACGTACCAATGCTAAAAAGCCGCCTGACGGCCTGTTTATACCTTAACGTTGTGTAAACAGATCTTCAGGCGACCAAGCTCTCGTTTCTCGTTTCTCGTTTCTAGGTTCTCGTTTCTGTCTGGCACTCATCCCGATACAAAATCGTCATCGAGAGGGCGCTTTGCATATAGGTAGTCTGCACTTGACGGGTTGTATGCGTACCTTCGGAGGTATCACACACAATCTGCCAGCGTTCGCCCGCTGGTAAGCGATAGCGCGTAGGAATGGCAGACGGATTGATCAAAAACATCAGTTCAGCACCGGTTTTCTCAATGCCAAGGAAAAGGGCAAAGGCTTCAATTTTTTGCCAGTCTTCGCCATTCATTACATGACCATCAGAACGCTTCCAACTAATACGGTGATGGCCGCGGTGTGGGCCACTAAAGGAACGCGTGAACGGCACCATAATCCGTTGTCTGGCGGCAATTAATGTGGCGAGCCAGTGACGGAACTCGTCTTTGTCTTTGCTACCCGTCCAGTCGGCCCAGCTGATGGCATTATCCTGACAGTAGGCATTATTGTTGCCGCCCTGGCTGTGTGACAGTAAATCGACCGCCAGCAGGTGTGGCATCCCAAAGCTGAACAGCAAGGTGGCCATCAGGTTGCGTTTTTGGCGCTCTCGTCGACATAAGACGGCGTAGTTGTCGGTATCACCTTCAATGCCGTGGTTATTTGAGCGGTTATCGCCGTGTCCGTCACGGTTATTTTCCCCATTGGCATGATTGTGCTTTTGGTTATAACTCACCAAATCTTGCAAGGTAAATCCGTCATGGTAAGCAATAAAGTTAACGGATAATTTATCGGGCCATTGTCCGGCACTGAATAAATCGCGCGAGCCCATAAGACGGGTGGCGAATTCTTTCATGTTATTCTCTTGGCACAACCAATAGCTTTTTATTGTGTCGCGGTATTTATCGTTACACTCATTCCAACCGCGCGGGAAATGCCCCAATTGATAGCCGTCTGGGCCGACATCCCACGGTTCAGCAATCAATTTAATTTGTTTTAATACCGGATCCTGAGCAATGGCCTTAAAAAAGGCACTGTGGTGATTAAAACGATCCCCTTGACGGCCTAAGGTTGAGGCTAAATCAAAACGGAAGCCATCAATCTTATAGTTGATGACCCAATGGCGTAAGGTGTCGAGCACGATATTCAGGCTAGGCTGATAGTTGAGATCAACGGTGTTACCACAACCGGTATAATTGCAGTAATGCTTATTCTCATCTTGTAGATAATAGTGTTTGTCGAGGCGCTTTAAGTGGAAGTCAGGCCCGCCTTCGCCACCCTCTGCCGTGTGGTTAAACACGATATCCATGATCACTTCAATGCCATGGCGATGCAGCTCGCGCACCATGGTTTTCATCTCGGTCACGGCATCGTGCAGGGCATAGCGGGGCTCTGGCGCCATAAAGCACAAGCTGTTGTAGCCCCAGTAATTGACCTTGTTCATGCTCAGCAGGTGTGGCTCAGACATGCACGACGTAACGGGCAATAGCTGAAGTGTTGAGATGCCATGCTGTTTGAAGAAAGTAATCATTTCGGGCTGGCATAAGCCCAAATAGGTGCCACGTAAGGCGGGGTCGATATGAGGGTGACGCTGGGTAAAGCCTTTGACGTGGGTTTCTAGCAAGAGTGTTGCTTCACGTGGGATCTGCGGTAAGCGGGTACCTTGCCAATCGAAATCATGATTAACCACGACCGATTTAGCAAAGTGCCAGCTTTGTTCTGCGGTGAATGGCTCTACATAGTGCGGAACGGCATCTAAAGCCTGCGCGTAGGGGTCAAGTAGCAGTCTTTGACCGTCTTTATCATCAAGTTGATAGCCATACACTTGGCCGGCATGGATCTCTTCCACGAAGGTGTAGTGGATATCACCGTATTGCTGATCAAGCGGAACAAGCTGCTGGGTATTATTGTCGTTAAATAAGACAAGATGAATATTTTTATTATCTGGATTATGGAGGGAAAAATTACAACCCTGATCACATAATGTCGCTCCCAATGGAAACGGCTGCGCTAATGTGGCGAACATCCTGTTATCTCTTAGCTAAATTAGACATCATTTTCTGCTATTTAATCGCGAAAATTCGCCCAGTCAAGTAATCATTTATTTCAAAAATAAATGAAAAAAAATTCAGTTATGTTTTCTGTCAGCTTGAAAGTGATTTGTTGATAGAACTCTTATTTTTTCGTTACGTTTCGTAGTTTTATTACAGGTGTACGCCTAACGTTCGTGAGGCGTATCACGAAACCTTCCTCCTCCTTTTTTTCTACGCCCCCATCATCCTCCTGTCTACGCCCTGTATCAGGAGGATGTAGGAAGCTGTACCTGCCCTGAATATAGGCTCCGAAAAGACAGCGAGATAGCCGTCGAGATAACAATAAAATTAAAGGGACATTCCTATGAAACACAAGTTAGTACCTGTAGCAGCGGCTCTTCTTACCGCGCTCACTTCATACAACGTAGCTGCTGAATCTGCCACTGATGTGTTGACTGATGGATGGGAAATCCACGGTTATGGTTCCATGAACTACCGTATGAACGACGGCCAGTCATTTGATAACGAATTCGGTAAAGGCGATTATAAAACGGCAGGTACCTTCGGTAAAAGTAGTTCGCAGGTAGAATTTGTACTGAAAAAACACACTGAATTTGCAAACGGCGTGTACAGTGATTTTGTTGTACGTGCGGAATACGGTAACGGTGATTCATTCTATTACACCTCTTCTGGTGCAGAGAAAAAGAATACCGTTGCACAGTTTGAAATTAAAGAATCTTTTGTGTTGCTGGGTAACTTGCCTTACCTGCCTGCTGACTCTGAAATTTGGGCTGGTCGCCGTTTCCTAAACCGTTCTGCGAGTGGCATGTCGGGTGAATTCTGGAAGCAGTCTTCAGGTACTGGCTTGGGTTTTGAAACCAAATTTGATGATGGCCAACGCGGTGGTATTGCTTTAGTGTCGGCCGATCCAGAAGCGGGTGCAGTTGATCGCCCTGCTGACGGTGACCGTACGACGGTTAGCTCTCTCGACTTTTATTACTACGGTGTGAAAGGCCTAGGCGGAAGCTTCGATTTTGATATGAAGTTGATGCACCGTGCAAATCAAGATCCTGTGGTTGGTTCAGACCCGGCAGAGGACGGCATTGGCGCATCGATTACCTATAACCGTGACTACTATGGCTTCAACGGTTTCTCACAAACTGCGTTGGCATACGGTAAGGGCCTAGCGTCTAACCGCGGTGTAAACTTTGGTGGTTGGAGCACATTGGAAGATTCAGGCGAGTCATTGTTCTTCTCTACATACGGTGTTGCGACATTCAACAGCAACTGGCAGATGGGTTCTGAAATCACGTGGTTCCAAGCGTTGGATACCCTGTTCGGTGCGAAAGATCTACAGCGCGGTCTGATTGCGGTTCGCCCAAGTTACAAAGTGAACGACAACTTCCGTTGGGAATTCACGGCGTCATACGGTTACGAGAACGGTGAAGAAGGTTACTGGGGCCGTACAGGCGATGCAGTAGAAAGCCAAATCCTCAACGGTGAAGTGGCAGCGGTATTTACCGTGAATGCTGACTACTTTGGTCGTCCACAGATCAAGCCTTATGTTAGCCACATCATTGCTGACGATGCTGCCAGTGCGAAGCACATCGGCATTAAAGACGGTGACAACGAGACAATCTTCGGTGTTCACGCAGAAATCTGGTTCTAAATCACATTTCTATCAAGGCAGCCTTCGGGCTGCCTTTTTCCGTTAGAGGTTCAGTTGGATAAGCGGTATATCTCTGTGGGCGATACTGTCACCGCGTCTATAGACATATACCAATTACCCCCGTACCCCAGCGCACATGTTTTGCTGGGAAAGACCATCCGAGAAGGGTAGGGAGAACAACATGAAGATGATGAAAACCACATTGGCTGCCTTATTGGCTGCAACATTGCTTGGCTGCGCGGCTTCACCCACAGTCGAAACGGTAAAAGATGTCACGATCTCACAAGCGGCATGTTGTACCGCATTCAGTGAATTTGCGTGGATCCCGTTGGATGGAACAAGCATTGATGTCACCCTTGATGCTCACTCGCAAATTGGCGAGTTTGTTGATGGCAAGAGTTACTTCGCCGCTTTTGCCTTGCCAGATAATGTTGAACGCATGCAGGTCGACATAAAAAGCTGGATGCGCAGTGCTGGCGTGTTTGCGCCGAAAGTGCTGTTGTTGAATGCCCAATTTGAGGTGGTAGAAACGATCACCTTGGATGACTTTGATGTGAAATTGTCTGACATGTTTCATCTTGCCAGTTATCAAGATCGCGTTGTGATGGATCGAGAAACCACACCATACATGGTGATTTACTCACCAAAAAATTACCGAGAGGGTGAAATTCAAATCCCTCATCCTGAGCGCGTGCGTGCCGAAGAATTAGGATTAGCACGGCCAATGGTGGCCGACCCGGTTATCCAACACTCGACGTTTGGATCGCTGGAGTTAGACCTTAAGCCATTAGCTATGCGATCTTTCCGCGTGACGGCACCCGCTACACCTGCGGTAGTACCTGCAGTGAAAAATCCCGTCGCAGATCATGCACCCGCGAAAGTGACGGCAGCCCCGGTTGTTATCACGGGGAATACACCCGCGGCATCGAGCGTGACCATGCTGCCAGAAAGCGAGGCGTTTTATAATCAGCAGATTAAAGCCGCCGTCGATAACAATGACATGAAAAAAGCGCTGACCTTGATGGAAGAAGCCAAACGTGCGGGATCGCCAAGTGCTGAAGCGGTGTTTTTACAATTGATTAAGCGTTGATAAGGGAGCGCGCAATTAGGCCGCTACCCTTTATTAAGCAGCAATAAAAGACAACAACATCATAATAGAAAGGAAAGGCAGACCCGTGTCTGCCTTTTTAACAGGGATAGAGAAGACCCATCATGACAGAAGTAGCAGTAACCAAGGCATCGGAGCCTCTCGCAAGGGAAGCCGCAGGCAAAGCCGTCGTTTATCAAGTGTTCACGCGCTTGTTTGGCAATACCCAGTCAATGCAACGCCCGTGGGGAACGTTGGCCGAAAACGGCGTAGGGAAATTCAATGATTTCACTGATACCGCGCTGGCGGCGATCAAAGACTTGGGTGTGACTCATATTTGGTATACCGGTGTACCACATCATGCCTTGGTGGGGGATTACACCGCTTTTGGGATTGAAAGCGATCACCCTGCCGTGGTGAAAGGCCGAGCAGGTTCGCCGTATGCGGTGAAAGATTACTACAACGTGAACCCTGACTTGGCGGTGGATCCTGCCCGTCGATTGGAAGAGTTTCAGGCGTTGATTTCCCGCAGTCACCAACATGGCCTAAAGGTGATCATTGATATCGTGCCCAATCATATTGCCCGCCGTTATCAAGGGTTAAGTAACCCTGAGGGCGTGGAAGATTTTGGTGCGCGTGATAACACGGCGGTGGAATACCACCGTGACAATAATTTCTACTACATTCCGGACCAAGCGTTTCAGTTGCCCGACGCTGAGAACGGCTATCAGCCCCTTGGCGGCGACGCACATGCCGATCTGGCAACGCCGTATCAGGAATTTCCGGCTAAATGGACGGGCAATGGTTCACGTTTGGCGAAACCGATATTCGATGACTGGTATGAAACGGTTAAGGTGAATTACGGTGTGCGCCCCGATGGCACGAAAGATTTTGATACCTTGCCTGAAGCTTACCGTACATTGGGCCATGTCGAGCATGTTGCCTTCTGGCAAGATAAGAGCGTGCCGGATTCCTGGTTGAAATTCCGTGACATTGCGCTGTATTGGATTGCGATGGGCGTTGACGGTTTCCGTTACGACATGGCCGAAATGGTGCCTGTTGAGTTTTGGAGCTTCATGAATGCGTCCATCAAGCAGGCTAATCCGGATGCGTTTTTGATGGCGGAAGTGTACCAGCCGGATTTGTACCGCGACTATATTCAACTCGGGAAGATGGATTACTTGTATGACAAGGTCGATTTGTACGACACCCTGAAAGGGATTATGCAAGGGCACGGTTCCACGGATGCGCTGGTGGATGTGCAAGCGCAGTTGATGGATATTGAACATCATATGCTGCATTTCTTGGATAACCATGACGAGCAGCGTATTGCGAGCCCTGAATTTGCCGGTTGTGCCCATAAAGGCAAGCCTGCCATGTTGGTTTCTGCCGCGTTGAGTACCTCGCCAACCATGGTGTATTTTGGTCAGGAAGTCGGAGAGCCTGGCGCAGAAATGGCGGGGTTTGGTCAGCCATCCCGTACGACTATTTTTGACTATGCCGGTGTGCCACATCATCAACGTTGGATGAATAACGGTGCGTTTGATGGCGGACAACTGACGGAGGATGAAAAAGCGCTGCGTGATTTCTATCAGCGTTTATTGTCATTTACCCTGTCCAGCACAGCCTTGATGGGAGAATACCAAGAGATCCACCGTTATAACCGTGAACACACCCCGTACTATGGCGACAAGCTGTTTGCCTTCACCCGTTATGATGCCGATCAGCACTTGTTAGTGGTGGCAAACTTTGCAGATGCACCCGTTGCAGGGGATGAAAAAGGGAAATTGAACCTTCATTTACCAGCGAATGTGATTGATGCATGGCAGCTTAGCGATGGCGAGTATGTGTTGACTGAACAATTGTATGGTGAGGTGAAAGCCGCGCTAACTGTGACAAACGGGGTAGGGACGTTACCGTTGACGCTCGCACCACTCGCATCATTGATTTTGCAGCGAGATTAAATCGGTAAGCATGGAAACGCTGTTAGCTTATTAAATGGAAAAGCCGCTGTTATAGCGGCTTTTTTGTGTCAGTCGCTCTACCATGAGAGCAACGTGGTAGGCCTTCAACAGAAGGCCCGTTAATGCTTTATTTATCCATATGAAGCACGGTACGGATAGACTCACCTTTGTGCATCAGCTCAAAGGCTTCGTTGACATCTTGCAAGCCCATGGTGTGAGTGATGAACTCTTGCAGGCCAAACTCACCGGCCATGTAGCGGTTGACGATTTCAGGCAGTTCAGAGCGGCCTTTTACGCCACCAAATGCGCTGCCACGCCATACACGGCCAGTTACCAACTGGAATGGACGCGTTGAGATCTCTTGGCCTGCACCCGCCACGCCAATAATGACAGACTCCCCCCAACCTTTATGGCAGCACTCAAGTGCTTGACGCATCACGTTAACGTTACCGATACACTCAAAGGAATAATCCACACCGCCATCCGTCATGTCAACAATCACTTCTTGGATGGGTTTGTCGAATTTCATCGGATTAATACAGTCAGTAGCCCCCAGCTGCTTCGCTAACTCGAATTTGCTTTCATTGATATCCACACCAATGATGGTTTTCGCACCAGACATACGTGCGCCGATGATGGCAGATAACCCAATACCACCCAGACCGAATACCGCCACCGTATCGCCTGCTTGTACTTTCGCTGTGTTAAGCACTGCACCCATGCCCGTGGTTACCCCACAGCCGAGTAGGCAGACTTCTTCAAGTGGCGCTTCTTTAGCGACTTTGGCTAATGAAATTTCAGGCAACACCGTGTATTCAGAGAACGTTGAGCAGCCCATGTAATGGAAAATGGTTTCGCCATTAATTGAAAAACGGCTCGTTCCATCAGGCATCAAGCCTTTACCTTGTGTTTCTCGTACGGCTTGGCAAAGGTTCGTTTTGCCTGACAGGCAGTATTTACATTTGCCGCATTCTGCGGTGTAGAGCGGAATGACGTGGTCGCCTACTTCAAGGCTTGTCACGCCTTCGCCAATCATTTCAACAATACCGCCACCTTCATGACCTAAGATGGAAGGGAAGATGCCTTCTGGATCATCCCCTGATAATGTGAAGGCATCGGTATGACAAACGCCTGTCGCAATGATGCGGACCAGCACCTCACCGGCTTTAGGCAGTTGTACGTCGACTTCTTCCATTTTAAGGGGTTCGCCAGCAGCCCAGGCGACCATTGCTTTTGATTTAATTGATGTTTGACCAGGTTTGATATCAAGTGCCATTGGTTTTTCCTTATTAATCACTTATCGGTAGAAAAGCAAGCTTAATGAATAGGGTAAGTGTGGAATCGCTATAAGCGTAGTTACGTTTTCTCTTTATCTTTAGTGCTTCATGAGGATCAGTATAGAGGATCACAAAAATTTGATATTTCGATCAAAATAAAAATGGCCGAATAAACTAATTACCTTATATGAGTCGTGAAGCGGTAGAGCAATGAGGGCTAAAATGACTTAGCGACCTCATCACCTTCATGCCGAAATCATTTGGCTATCAAACATAGCCAAATGATGGGGGGCAATTTATGCTTTATTTTGCGCCGCGATGTGCGTCGCGATGGCATCCATTAGCGCTGGAGATAGGCAGTCGTACGTAGGTAGACCTAGCGCTTCAAAACGTGCGCGGATGGCATCCATATCTTTAGGATCGGTGCCTGTTTCAATGACTGATGACACGAAAGCCGCAAATTGTGGCGCCGACCAACCTTTGTCATCCGATAATTCAGTATGAACAAAATCGAGGCCAAAGAATGGGTGCGCACCATTTTCAATACGGCCATACATATGCGTACCACATGCTTTACATGCATGGCGCTGAATGGCAGCCGCTTCATCAATAATGGCTAACTTGTCTTCATTCGCAATGACTTCAAGATTATCACGTGAAATAACAGCGACTTGAGAAAATACAGCGCCTTCTGGCTTCCAGCACTTAGAACAACCGCAAGCGTGATTATGTGCTGTCTGGCCCGTCAATTTAACACGTACCTTATTCGTTTTACATTTGCAGTTTAATACACCACCGTTGAACCCTTCTTGAGTGGCTGTAAAACCTTGGTCAATAGATGGGTGTAATTTAATCACGTTCATTTTTGTTCCTTTCATAAAGGTCAGTAGCTTTGTAAGTTGTTTTTTCATGTTGTTCACATCCCCTGTTATATAAAGCAATGGTATTTAGTCGTTTGATAAAAGATTATGGGATTAACAGTTGTTGCTGCCAATGACGAACATAATAATTTATTTCATCGTGGTTGRTAATTGTGTTAATTAAAAAAATACTTTTACTTATTAGTAATAATCATTATGTTTGAAAAACACACAAATCAATCACTTAAAAAGTCTATTACCGAGATTAGAGTGCATTTTTGTGGGTTTTTCTTGTTTGTTTGATGCTTAATATATTGATATTTAATGGTTTGCCTTGATTGTTACTCTGCGGTAATAGTGTTTTAATTATTATTTCTATTGATCATTAATTGGTAATGGTTATGATGACCCCATCGAAACGAAATACGCTAGTCACAACGAACAACACGTTATATATGACATAGCAATACAGATTAGACGGAAATAAATATCTAATCCTGTTTCACCTATTTAATACTCATGGCTGATGCGGTGAGTAGCCAATACTCTAAATTAACGGAGCTTTATTATGAGCAATGTGTTTTACATGCCACCAGTTACCCTTATGGGTCCAAATGCTATTCAATCTCTAGGTGCTGAATTAGCATCAAAAGAATTGAAAAAAGCGCTTATTGTGACCGATGGTGTATTAGTTGATGTAGGCTTGGTCAGCAAACTAACCGCTGAATTGAAAGCCCATCACCTTGACTTCGTTATTTATGATGGTGTGCAGCCTAATCCGACTGAAAAAAATATTGAGGATGGCCTTGAACTCCTTGCAAGCAGTCACTGTGACTTTGTTATTTCATTCGGTGGTGGTTCCTCTCACGATACCGCGAAAGGTATTGCCTTAGTGGCAGCGAATGGTGGCCATATTCGCGATTATTCAAAAGGTGTTCACCTTTCGAAAAGGCCACAATTGCCACTTGTTACGGTTAATACGACTGCAGGTACGGCATCTGAAATGACGGTGTTTGCCATCATCACCAATCAGGAAGATGAAACAAAGTATCCAGTGGTAGATAAACACTTTACGCCAATCATTGCCGTCAATGACTCAGAGTTAATGGTGGCTATGCCGGCGTTCCTTACGGCAACAACAGGTATGGATGCGTTGACACACGCCGTAGAGGCTTATGTTTCAACAGCGGCGACGCCAATTACCGATGCATCAGCAATCAAAGCGATTGAATTGATTGCTGCAAATCTTGAGACGGCGGTTAATGATGGTGAAAACCGTGCAGCCCGTGATGCGATGCAGTATGGCGAGTATCTGGCCGGTATGGCCTTCTCGAATGCATCGCTGGGTTATGTGCATTCAATGGCACACCAGTTAGGTGGTGTGTATGACCTGTCTCACGGATTGTGTAATGCCATCCTGCTAGCAGAAGTCTCTCGCTTTAATGCACAGCAAGTACCCGCGCGTTTTGTTGATATTGCGAAAGCAATGGGGGTTGACGTATCAGCGATGACACAAGAGCAAGCCGTTAATGCCGCCCTTGAAGCGCTTGATTCACTTTCTGAAAAAGTGGGCACAAAACAGCGTTTAGCTGATCTGGGTGTAACGGAAGATAAATTGGCATTTATGGCGCAAAATGCACTCAATGATGCTTGTTCTTTAACGAACCCACGTAAAGCTAGCCTGGAAGAGATCATCGCAATCTTCAACGCGCGTATGTAATAAAACGATAGCTAATAACTTGTCGGAACGAAACAGAAAGGTCGTCAATGGCGATCTTTCTGAGTTCACAAAATGAATTATCGATCATTGTAGGTACCAAACATGCTTAAAGTCATAGCACTTTCAACGTTACTTATCACTTCTATGTCAGCCTCTGCAGCCGTGCTTAAACTCACGGATACTAATAGCGGTATTTATGTTCAGGCAAATGAGCAATCTCAACCTGTATCAGGATTAACGGTTAAGGTGACGAATGTTCCTCAACTTAACGATGCATCGTTCACAACAGATGAACATGGTCGCGTATTTATTCCTTTGTCATTGAATGCCAGTCGTTCAGTAAGAGTGGAAGCGTCTGATATGGAATCAAATACAATCTTTCATCGCAGCGGCCGTTAATCGCACTATAAATTCGCGCACGCAATATTGAATGTAAATAATAACCGAACAACAGAAAGAAGGTTTCAACATTGGCTGGTACCTTCCTCATTGAATAATAAGGCAGTATAAAATGGCAACATTAACAGATAAACCCGGTATCACGCTAATTAAATCAGGCTCATTTAAACTCAATGATTTAAGCAAATTGCTTAACGTCGAAGGACTGAAAAGTGATATGGCCGAAGTGGCCGTTACCAATAACAGTGCTGAATTGACGATTGGTCATTTCACAATGGCACCTGGTGTCGAATTCGAATATTTCTATGATGCTGTTGAATACAAGGTGGTGACGAAAGGTAAAATTGTCATGCGCGATATGGAAGGCAATAAATATGTTGCTGAAGTGGGCGATGTAATTTTATTCTCTCCTGACGTGAATGTGATTTTTGATGCGGAAAGTGATGGTGAAGCCATTTACACCGCACACCGTAAAGCGGCGCCTGACTTTGCGCCTGTAAAATAATAGGCAGTGATCTACCGTTAATAAAAAGCCTTGAACCCAGTTCAAGGCTTTTTTGTGTCTATCCATTATGTATGCTGTTGACTGCCATTATTATCAGGGTGTGGTGTGTCTAAGTTCCCCCATTGATAATAGGCCACTATTTGGCTTGGCATTGTTTGACTTGTGCACAGTCTATGTTTTTTTTCTGAGGGGTGGGTTGGCTGCTGCTGGCTGGGAAGTAAGGGGTGCACCATCCTCGGTCTTGGATGTACCAGGTGCAATGATTAGTCGCAAACGCCATGTTGGCAAAGAAAAAACTAGACGCGATCAATAGTGCTTTTAATTTCATCGTTGTACTCCTGTTGCGATGGTTTGGCGACAGAAACCTGCCATGCTTGAACATCGAGAGTGTCGTTATCTGCCGTTGTGCGTAGAGGCTTTGAGGTGCCATCATAAAAATCCGTATTAAGCCTCTGTTTTTAAGCGTAGCTGAGATCAGCCAAGGCTCAAGAAATGCATGATTTTATAAGATCTTCCCTGTGTTTACTGGCCATTCAGGGACGAGATTTCTATTTTGTTAGACTGTATTAACTGAATGTTTACGCATTATAAAATTTTATAGAGTGTCAGTTTTACTAGGTTGGTATGTAATCACCCTGCACTGATGAAAAACAGAGCCAATAAGGGGGCTGTATGGTCGAAAGCATCAATATTGAATACATGTTGTTAGGGATGGCGTTGCTGGTGGCGATCGGTATCTTACTTCATCAACCTTCGAAAACATTGGGCATTCCTTCGCTGCTGATTTTTATGGGGATTGGACTGGCATTTGGCAATGGAGAGTGGCACTTCGTTTATGACAATCTTGCGGTGACCTCTTTCATTGGTGCCATGGCACTCAACATTATCGTTTTTGTTGGCGGTTTAAATACGTCAAAACAAAACATCGCCATCGCCTATAAAGAAGGCGGTTTGTTATCGACATTTGGCGTCTTACTTACGACCGGTATTTTAGGCGGCAGCCTCGCATTCTTGTTCAACCTTGATCTGTTGCTGTGCCTGTTATTTGCCGCTGTTGTGGCCTCGACCGACGCCGCGGCGGTGTTCTCTATTCTGGAATCGAAAAAGCTCAAGCTAAAAGATAATACGGATACCGTGTTGGAGTTTGAATCTGCCACGAACGATCCGGTAGCCTTGGTGTTGGTGATCATGCTCACGGATATGCTGTTATCAAGCGGTCAGACGGTGTCTTACAGTACGTTATTGTTGACCTTGACCCAGCAAATTGTGGTGGGGATGGGATTTGGCTGGTTAATTGGCAAGCTGTGCGCGTGGTTACTCAACCATAATCGCTTAGAAGAATACGGCTTGATACCGGTGTTCATCTTGGCGTGTTTTGTTATAGCCATCTACGGCAGTGAGTTACTGGGCGGCAATATCTTATTGGCCGCGTATGTGTCTGGGGTCGTGATTGGTAATGGGGTTCAACGTGGGCGAGAGGTCAGTAAGCATTTCTTCAATAGTGTGTCGTGGTTAGCGCAAGCCTTGATGTTCATTATTCTGGGGCTACAGTTCTTCCCACTGGCGATGGTGGGCGATGTGCTGTTGGCGGTTGTTCCTGCATGCTTGTTAATGCTTATTGCACGGCCGCTGGCGGTGTTCCTGTGTTATCTGCCTTTTCGACGTGCGTCATGGCAAAAACAAACCTTTATTGCCGCCATTGGTTTAAAAGGCGCCACGCCGATTGTCTTTGCTCTGATCCCGGCATCAGCAGGAGTCCCCCAAGCACAAACCCTTATGCATATCGTTTTTTTTATCGTGTTGATATCGGTCGTACTGCAAGGCTGGGCGATAGAGCCGTTGGCCAATCGCTTGGGGTTAAAGCAAACCTGAATGTAGCGTAGCTGCATAAAGAAAGGCGCATGAAGTGTGTTCAAATTCACAAAGTCAGCGGAAAGGTGAGGGGGGCGTAGGCGCAAGGAGGATGCTCATTATGGGGGGTAGGAGGTACCTTGAGGGCATATAAACCAAGCACAATGGATGAATGGAATGAAGCGTGTAACGAAAACTTTTGCTCTGTGTACCCTAACTGCAGCGATGGCTTTTCCAATGGCAGCATCGGCCATGCAGGAAGGCGAAATCCTGATTTGGATTAATGGTGATAAAGGCTACGAAGGTTTAGCTGAAGTCGGTCGTCAATTTGAAGCGGACACTGGTGTCGCGGTGACGGTTCAGTACCCGGATTCATTGGAAGCAAAATTCCAGCAAGTTGCTGCAACGGGCGGCGGTCCAGACGTTATTTTTTGGGCACATGACCGTTTCGGTGGCTACGCGAAAGCAGGTCTACTAAAAGAAATCAAACCATCACAAGAATTTAAAGACAAACTGGTCGATTTCAGCTGGGATGCGGTCACGTACGAAGGCAAGTTAGTGGGTTATCCTATTGCGCTTGAATCCCCTTCTCTGATTTACAATAAAGATTTGCTGCCTGAGCCACCGAAAGCGTGGGAAGAATTGTACGCCATTGAAAAAGCCATGGCAGCAAAAGGTAAGAAAGCCATCATGTGGGATGTGAAAAACGCCTACTTCACATGGCCGATGATTTCTGCAAACGGCGGTTATGCGTTCAAGAAAACAGATACCGGTTTTGACGGCACTCAAATTGGCCTTAACAACGCAGCAGGCGTGGCAGGTCTGTCCTTCTTGGTGGACTTGGCTAAAAAAGGCGTCGTGAATCCAGACATGGATTACGCGGTTTCTGAAGCAGAATTCAACAAAGGTAACGTGGCAATGACCATTAACGGTCCTTGGTCATGGGGTAACCTTGAAAAATCTAAGATCAACTACGGCGTTGCTGTTTTCCCAACCCTTAATGGTGGTAAATCTAACCCGTTCGTGGGCGTGTTAAGCGCGGGTATTAACGCCGCGAGTCCGAACCAAGATTTGGTGGTGGAGTTTTTGGAAAACTACCTGATCACGGATGAAGGTTTGGCAAAAGTAAACAACGATAAGCCATTGGGTGCGGTGACACTGAAGTCTTACCAGCAAGAGTTGTCAAAAGACAGCCGTATTGCGGCTTCAATGCAAAACGCAGAAAACGGCGAGATCATGCCAAATATTCCGGAAATGACGCCGTACTGGTTTGCTGAAGGGGCGGCGATTGAAAACGCCCTGCTAGGCCGTCAAACCGTGAAAGAAGCGTTGGATACCGCGGTAACGCAGATCCGTAAATAAATTTTAGACACAGTGATTGCGCAATCTTCGCCCGGAGATTGCGCATTTTTGTACGTGCAAAGTCAGTCACGACATGTTGGGAAGGATAGGATATGAGTCATATGGACGTAGCGCCATTTTCTGCGCAGTTGTATGTAAAAGGCACATTCAATGGTTGGGGTGATGATACCCCGATGGCTTACGTAGGTAATGGGGTATATCAAGGGGTTGTGTGTTTGTCTGCGGATGCACACAGTTTCAAAATTACCGATCAGCAAGGCACAGAAGATCTGTGTTTTGCGGCAGACCAATATAAAGCGGTGGATTGTTTCTTAGGGCAGGCGCAAGTCGTTGTACCGGCAAAAGGGATCGGCAATGATTTGGTGTTCCATGCCCCTGAAACCGGTTTATATACTGTTCAGTTGGCGGTAACCGATGATGCGTTACGCATGACAATCGATAAAGGCGGCGATAACGCAGAAGAAGCGGCGGCTCGCACACTGGGTGCGTTCTCGTTTGATGTGGTGGGGAACAAGCGAGAATTGGTCGGTAAAGGTGGGGCGGTATTAGCGCCAGAATCCCTGTTCGAGCAGGTGGCCATTACGCTTGAGAGCAGCGCACCCTTTGTGTTCGGTGATAACGTGGACGGTTACTACGAAGGTAGCACTCATGCGTTTGTGGCGGCGGGTAAATACCGTCACAAGCAAGGTTGGTACCTGGGCACGTTTGCGACCTTTGTCGATGGGGTGTTGAATGCCAAACCACACGCGACGCAGGCGCAGTTGTTCCCGTATGGTGTTACACACACGTACGCCCAAGGCGGCAATTCAGTAGAAGACACGTTGATGCTGTTTTCAGGCTTGCACAATGGTGAGCGCAATGCCGCCATTACGGTACGTGCCGATCAGCCCGCTTTGTTGGCGGTGGCGCCACAATTGAATTTGGCGATCAGTGCGTCAGAGGTGACGGCGTTTGATCATGGTGTTGTGTATGCACTGGCACCTGAATTGCGTCAAGCAGGTACGCCGTCTTTCATCGCGTTGGTGGCCGATACCGCGTTTGATTTTGAAGAAACCACGTTTGCTCAAACACCCGCCCTGAAAGAGCAGGCGTTCTTCAGTGGTCACCACGTGAAGCCAGTGATCCGAACGAAGCAGCCGACTACCAGCATGACGGTGTATTTGGCCTTTGCGGAAACCGCAGACGCGGCCATTGCACAAGCCAACCGTATGCTGACCGGCGACGGTGTGACGGAACATCAGCAGAATGTGTATGACATGCTGACGCACTCGTACCTGTGGACGTCAGATTTGGCGTACAACCGTGCCTTGATGTGGGCCAAAGCGGCAGGCAAAGTGTTTGTTTCCAGTGAGTACGGCAAGGGCATTTGGGCGGGTCTTCCGTGGTTTAAAGACTGCTGGGGCCGTGACTCTTTCATCGCTGTGCCGGGTATCACGTTAGTGAACGGTGATTTTGAGGATGCCAAAACCATCATTGATAACTTCGCACAAATGCAGATGCAAGATCCCGCGGATATCAACTACGGCCGTATCCCGAACCGCGTGACCAGCAAGACCAATATGATTTATAACACCACCGACGGTACGCCGTGGATGGTGCGCGAAGTGTGGGACTACTTACGTTACAGCGGTGATGCTGACTACGCGAAATCGATTTATCCGGTTGTGCAGACCTACATTGACGGGATCGAAAAGCACTACTTGGATGCCTATGGGCTGATGACCCACCGCGATCCGGATACGTGGATGGATGCCAAGCTGGAAGGGCGCTTACCGTGGTCTGCCCGTGGTGATCGTGCGAACGATATTCAGGCACTGTGGTACACCAGTTTGTTGGTGGCGGTAGAGCTGGCCAAATTGACGGGGGATGACGCCAATGCAGCCCGTTATCAAATTATGGCTGAAAAGGTGAAAGCCAGCTTCCAGTTGATGTTCTGGGATACTGACAGCCAGTTGTTGGCTGATCGTCTGCATGCAGACAACCGCCGTGATCTGCAAGTGCGTACCAATCAGTTGATGACGTTGACGGTACCGTTTGATAATTCGCTGCTGGATAAAACCGTGGGCGCGAATGTGGTGAAAAATGCCATCAGTGAGTTGTTATTCCCGTGGGGGATCACGTCACTGTCCCAGCATGACCCGATTTTCCACCCTTACCACGCGAACCGCGAGGAATACCATAAGGATGCGGCGTACCATAACGGCACCATTTGGGGCTGGAACGCCGGCTTTGCGGTATCAAGCTTGATTGAATATGGTTATGTCGATTTTGCTTACCAGTTAACGCAAAATCTGGCGGATCAAATTTTGCACATCGGTCACCGCGGTACCATGAGTGAAAACTTGGATGCCTTCTTAAATGAAAGCGGTCAAGTCACGACGTCTGGGACATACGCACAGGCGTGGTCGGTGTCTGAATTTACCCGTAACGGTTATCAAGACTACATGGGCTTTAAGCCTAACCTGCTTGATAACAAAGTGACGTTTGCACCGTGTTTACCAAGTTGCTGGCAGCAGGCACAAGCGACGTTGCGTTTTGGTGATAGCAATGCCTTGGTGGTGGACTTCCAACGGGTTGACGGTCAACTGCAGTTTGCGCTGTCGGTGGCGACGGACACGTCGGTTAGCATTGAGTGCGTATTGATGGACTCACTGAAAGCCAAGCACAGTGTCTCTATTGCCGCGAGTACAACACCGGTTCGGGTGACGTTTGATCCTGAAACCGCGACATGTCAGGTGAATGGTGAAGCCGTGGCATTAACCTGTGTTCAGCCGAGTTTTGCCCTTGAAATTGGCGATTTGCAATTTGCTACTCCGGCAGTGAACAAATCGTTCCCGATGCTGAATGGCATGCACGTGTTGCAGCAGGATGTAGAGCAGGCGGGCTTGGTGAACGCCGCGGATTAATGGGTGTTTATCCCGTCGTGTCGTGCGGCGAGAAACAGTAAAAAGCGCTGAGTGATCAGCGCTTTTTTTATAGACATCTGTTTACAGGTATATGCACGTTGTTAGGGCGACAGGGGAGGATGAAACATGTGGACATCGATTGTGGATAACGCCACGGTGCCCGGTGTCAGGGTATTGGTATCTATTGCTCATCATCCCAAAACATGCGACCTTCTAAAGAATAAGGCTCTCGCTCATCAAGGGTATTGAATTTCCCTCTGAGTCGATTCAACTTAATTTCAAGTGATTTCGCTTCTTGGTAATCCCCTTCTTGGTAAGCAAGGTAAATGCGTTGTTCGATATCCTCAATTCTGTCATGACTGCTCATGGCTGATCCTCCATTTCGCGGAATTTAGCCGAAATGTGTGACGAGAAAAGTCGGTTGTCGCGCGCACTGATTAGGCTTGTCGCTCGTCAACACCCTCTGCTTGAGTGTAGAAAGAGATGCCCGAGTCTTCCATTTTCCCGGCTAAGCCATGCGTAAGACGCAGTGATCGATGAAGACAGGAAAACGCCGTGCCCACGCACTTTCGCTGTGGATCCCGCCTGGGTCAACATCAAACCGACACTGAACCACGGGGCCAAAGGTATGCAGTTGCTTGGCGATATCAACCGCTAAATCGTGGTACAGGGCTGGGAAACCTGCATGGCCGCTGCTTTCTTCTGTGCCAATGTCCATGTATACCGTCAGTGGCCATTGTGCGAGGTGCTCATGTGATGTGGCGGCAATGAGGGTTTTCATCGCGGTTTCGGCAAACCAAAAAGCCGGAGAAAACACCCCTGCGTTGGCAAAGGTTTCTGGGTAGGTCAATAAGGCGTACAGGCTGATCAAACCGCCCATGGAGCTGCCCGCGATGGTGGTGTGTTCACGTTGCGGCAAGGTACGGTAAGTGAGATCAATGTAGGGTTTGAGCGTCTCGACGATAAAGCGGCAATACGCGTTGCCGTCTCCGCCTTGTGGTACCAACGCTTCTGGCCAATGGGCAAGGGTAGCTTGCGCCTCGTAGGGCCACGGGGAGTACTCATCCCGACGGCCAAATTGCTCGCGCTCTGGGCTGCAGTCTACAGCGACAATGATCGCTCCAGCAAAATCGCTGTTGTGTTGCAATGCGTCGAGGTACTCGCCAGCTTGCCAGCTCATCGCAGAGATGCAAAGCTGAGGCTCAAAGACATTTTGTCCGTCATGCATGTAGATCACGGGGTAGTGCCGCTGGACGGTGAAATAATCCACGGGCAGATAAATACGCACAGTACGGGTTTTATTGAGCTGCGGTATTGCAACGTCAGGGAGTACCACCATACGGTGCGGGTCATACTGTTTTATGCGGGGATCAAACGATTCACGACGAGGATCAATCTGTTTACCACGAAGATCAAACATGAGGGGCAGGCTCCATACAAAAACGCGATATAAAAAAAGCGCTGAATAGACAGCGCTTTAATCTAAGGGGGAAAAAGTGAGGCTTATACGCCAGGTTCTTGGTATAAGCGACGGCACGCTTGCCCGTTACTGTGGAACAAGTGACAACGGTGCGCAGGGATGCCGACTTTAAACTTGTCGCCAGATTCAATATCCAAGGTATCTGGACGGCGGTAGATGAAGTCCGCATCCATGTGGTCAAGATTGATGTAGGCTTGGGTTTCATAACCAAGCTTTTCAACCACTTGAACGGTGCCTTCAATGCATGCATCGCCTTCTGCACAGGGTACGAGGTGTTCAGGGCGGATCCCCAACGACATGCGCGCGCCTTTGGTCACTGTCGTGCCATCAACCGGGATCCAGAAGCTGTTGCCATCGGCCAGTTGCACCATCACGCGCTCATCTTCCGCTTGCTCAATGAACACACTCATGAAGTTCATTTTTGGTGAACCGATAAAGCCTGCGACAAAGCGGTTTTTCGGGTAGTGGTACAGTTCAAGTGGCTTACCCACTTGCGAGACAAAGCCGCCATCAAGTACGACGATCTTCTGTGCCATGGTCATTGCTTCGACCTGATCATGCGTCACGTAAATCATGGTGCAGCCGAGTTGCTTGTGCAGCTTGGCAATTTCGATACGCATTTGTACACGCAGTGCGGCGTCGAGGTTAGACAGTGGCTCATCCAGCAAGAACACATTCGGTTGAGACACCAAGGTTCGGCCAATCGCAACACGTTGACGCTGACCGCCAGACAGGGCTTTCGGCTTACGTTCCAGTAAGTGACCCAACTGAAGGATGTCAGCCGCATGGTCAACACGGCGTTTAATTTCGCCTTTGTCCGCTTTGGCCAGTTTCATGCCGAACGACATGTTATCAAATAGGTTCAGGTGGGGATAAAGGGCATAAGACTGGAAGACCATACCAACGCCGCGCTCTGACGGGGGCACGTCATTCATGCGCTTTTCACCGATGAACAAGTCGCCAGATGTGATGTCTTCTAGCCCTGCGATACAACGCAGAAGGGTCGACTTACCACAGCCTGATGGGCCAACAAAAACGACGAACTCGCCTTCAGCAATATCGAGATCGACGTTCTTGGAAATCAGGTTATCTCCATATGCTTTACATACATTTCGTAAAGTAACACTCGTCATCGAGCCTATCCTCTAAGTTTGTTGTTGCCTGCAAGGCGCATGATATTCAAGCCGGGCCTTGCGGGTAAAGAATTTTTGCTGGATTTCCAGTCATGCGTGATGCTTTTTAGGTAAGTGTGTCTGGGCTGTTATTATTCAGTAACGTCTGACTACGGCTTATTTACCGCTCAGTTACGGAGTGCGTAGAAAAAAAGGTAGCGCATGCATCGTGAACCGAATACCGCGCCACCTGACTCAACCTGCCTTATTTACTTCCCCGAAAATAAAACAGCACGATCATCTAAATGAAGTGGTTACTGTGAAAAACGCCAACTCGCCTAAGCATGAGCATCTTCAACTACCCTGTTGGGCATAACGATAATATTACGGAGGAATGCATTGTAAACATCCTCCCAGAGCGAAATTAATGAGGGGGATGAGGGGGGGAGGAGTACTCAGATCACACTTTGTAGGTATAGAGGATGAACGTGATATTTATTATCCGTACTATGTGCGGCGTATCACAATCAAGCATTGGAATTAGATCTGCATCACTATTGAACACGACGAAGATCACGGTTTTGTTGCTTGGTGGCCGGGGGCGTAGGGGGCAGGATGATGCCTTATACCTATGACTAATGGATTATAGACCATGCAAGTTGTGCTATAGCCGTATTCTGTAGCACGCATAGATAACAATCATGAAGGATGTTAATAATGAAGAAAGTCCTCAGCACCGTCGCATTGTGTACCCTTGCTATACTGGGTTCACTCAATGCACATGCCGCCATTGAAGAAGGCCAACTGACCATCTGGATCAATGGTGATAAGGGATATAACGGCTTAGCAGACGTCGGGAAGCAGTTTGAAGCGGATACGGGTGTGAAAGTGACTGTGGCGTTTCCTGATAACTTAGCTGATCGCTTTCAACAAGTGGCTGCCGCAGGGGATGGCCCAGATATTGTTTTCTGGGGTCACGACCGTTTCGGTGGCTATGCCAAATCGGGCCTTGTGACAGAGGTGCATCCAAGCCAAGAAATGAAAGCCAAAATCATTGATTTCGCTTGGAATGCCGTGACCTACGACGGCAAGTTGGTGGGTTATCCGATTGCGGTGGAAGCACTTTCTCTCATTTATAATAAAGACTTGGTGGCTAAACCCCCTAAAAATTGGGAAGACATTGCCGAACTGGACAAGCAGCTCCAGAAAGACGGTAAGAAAGCCATTATGTGGAATGTGCGTGAGCCGTTCTTCACGTGGCCAATCATTACTGCCGACGGCGGCTATGCTTTTAAGTTCACCGCAGAAGGGTACGACGTGAAAGACGTTGGCCTGAATAATCGCGGTGCCAAAAATGGCATGAATTTTGTCAAATCGCTGGTGGATCAAAAGGTGATCTCTGCTGATATGGATTACAGCATCTCAGAAGCTGAATTTAATAAAGGCAATGTTGCATTGACCATCAATGGTCCATGGTCTTGGAATAATATTGATAAATCCGGCATTAATTACGGCGTCACGTTATTACCCAAATTAAACGGCAATCCTTCTAAGCCGTTTGTTGGGGTATTAACCGCGGGGATCAGTGCAGCTTCGCCAAATAAAGATTTGGCGGTCGAATTTATTGAAAATTACTTGCTCACCAATGAAGGGCTGGAAAGCGTTGATGCCGATAAACCCTTAGGGGCCGTTGCATTAAAATCATTCCAGTCAGTATTGGCCAGCGATGAGCGTATTGCCGCTACCATGGATAACGCCATGAACGGTGAAATTATGCCAAACGTGCCACAGATGACCGCATTTTGGTACGCGCAAGGCAATGCCATTCAGAATATTATTGATGGTCGCCAGCGTGTCGAAGATGCACAGAATGGCGCTGCCGCCCACCTGTTAAAATAATTCCGTCTTGGGGAGAGGGATCTCTCCCTATTTTATTCCTCTTATTGCGAGCAAGGAGCTGAGATGCAGTCAGTTCAAGGCGAAGCGTTTTTGGATATCCCAAAAACTCGCCCAACCTTTAATTATCGTCAATGGCTGAAATGGTCATTATTAGGCATGATCGGTATCGTCAATGGTTACGCGACGGTGCTGATGTATGCACAAGGTGAAATTCCCTTTGCCTTACTGACCGTTTTTCTCACCGCGTTAGCGCTGTATATTTTTGGGAGTAAGAAAACCTACGCGCACCGTTATATTTATCCGGGTGTCGCGGGGATGGTGGTCTTCGTTATTTTCCCACTAATCTATACCGTCGGCCTTGCGTTTACCAACTACAGTGCGTCTAATCAGTTGTCGATGGAACGCACGCAAAATGTGTTGCAGCAACGGACGTTTTTATCCGGCAAAAGTTACGGCTTTGATTTGTATCAGGTGGATAATGGCCATCAGATCATCATCAAAGACGGCGGCACCTTGCTGGCTTCTTCCGTGCTTGATTTGTCAGCCCCTGTTAGCGATGAAGCGATAGCGTTGCGTGAAGTGAGCACAGTGGAAGGCAAAAAAGCGACCATCAAAACCATCATTCAAAATCGCGCGGCTTTAAGCGAAATTGAATTGGCGATGCCGAGTGGCGCTGATATTCGTATGAGCGGCCTGCGTAAGTTTGCCTCCGAATCTGCGTTATTTACTTTGCAAGATGATGGCCAAACCTTGCTCAATAACCAAACTCAGCAATTGTTTAAGCCGAACATGGAGATTGGATACTACCAGCCAGTTGATTCTAACGGTCAGTTTGTGGATAAGCCGATTTCTCCGGGATTCGTGGTCGGCGTAGGCATGGCAAACTTTGAGCGCGTGCTGACAGATGACGGCATTAAAGAGCCGTTCATGGGTATCTTCGTCTGGACCGTGGTGTTTGCCTTCTTGGCCGTGTCACTGACGTTGGCGCTGGGTATGGTGTTGGCGTGTATTGTGCAGTGGGAGCCGTTGAAGGGCAGTGGCATCTATCGCGTACTCTTGATTTTGCCTTATGCGGTACCGTCTTTCATTTCAATCCTGATTTTCAAAGGTTTGTTCAACCAAAGTTTCGGTGAAATCAACATGCTGCTAGATACCATGTTTGGTATTAAGCCGTCATGGTTCTCTGATCCGATCACGGCACGTGTCATGGTGGTGATTGTGAACACGTGGCTGGGTTTCCCTTACATGATGATTTTGTGCATGGGCTTATTAAAATCCATTCCGGATGATTTGTATGAAGCGTCCGCCATTGATGGCGCAGGGCCGATTCAGAACTTCTTCAAAATCACGGTACCGATGTTGATTAAGCCGATGACACCGCTGTTGATTGCCAGCTTCGCGTTTAACTTTAACAACTTTGTGATGATCCAGTTATTGACGACGGGTGGCCCTAATATGGTGGGGACCTCAGAGCCTGCGGGCTACACCGATTTGTTGGTGAGTTACACCTACCGTATTGCCTTTGAAGGAGGCGGTGGCCAAGACTTCGGCCTAGCCGGTGCGATTGCGACCGTGATCTTCATTTTGGTCAGCGGCATGGCATTGCTTAACCTGAAATTCACCAATACTAAGCTTGAGCAGGACTAAGGAGTAAAGTCATGCCAATGGTTCAATCGAAATCTTTAAAATACAAGGTCTGGGCGACACACGTTGCATTGTGTGTGTTTGTAACGGCAATGGTGTTGCCTTTGTTGATGGTGATTGCGATTTCCCTGCGTGAAGGTAACTTCGCCAGTGGTGAGTTAATCCCAAGTAATCCGACATTGGATCACTGGCGTTTGGCGCTGGGGATGTCTGTCACCAACAGTGATGGCAGTGTGACGCCTCCGCCGTTCCCTGTGTTGTTATGGCTGTGGAATACGGTAAAAGTCGCGGGGATCACCTCGGTGATTATTGTCGCACTATCCACCACCAGTGCGTACGCTTTTGCGCGTATGCGTTTCAAAGGCAAGAGCACGATTTTGAAAGGGATGATGATTTTCCAGATGTTCCCGGCGGTATTGGGTCTGGTTGCGTTGTATGCCGTGTTTGACCGTCTAGGTCAGTACATTCCGTTCTTGGGCTTGAATACGCACGGCGGGTTAATCTTCTCCTACTTAGGGGGGATTGCACTGCATGTATGGACCATCAAAGGGTATTTTGAAACGATTGATAATTCGTTGGAAGAAGCGGCTGCATTGGATGGTGCGACACCATGGCAAGCATTCCGTTTGGTCTTGTTGCCGTTGTCTGTGCCGATCCTTGCCGTTGTGTTCATCTTGTCATTCATTGGTGTGGTGACGGAAGTGCCAGTGGCTTCCTTATTGCTAACGGATGTGAATAATTACACCTTGGCCGTGGGTATGCAGCAGTATTTATATCCACAGAACTATTTGTGGGGTGACTTTGCGGCGGCCGCGGTATTATCGACCATTCCTATTACGACGGTCTTCTTGTTGGCGCAGAAATTCTTGGTCGGTGGCCTGACATCGGGTGGTGTTAAAGGTTAATCCTTATACATGAATGCATTCTATTGATATAAATAAAAAGAGCCCGTGGTTATCGGGCTCTTTTTTTTAAGAGAAAAAATATATCTTCCAGGCAGTCGGTAAGTATGGAAATAAAGCATATGTAACTGATTGTTAAACCAAGGTGAGCTTTTGGTTGGCATGGGTATGCTTTATATCTATTGTAGGATTGAGCGAAAGGGGAAATGACGTGTTTCAGTGAAATTGAACAGTGATTTTTATAGCGAATAAAAGGAGTGTGAAATAAATTATTTTAATTCTTCTGTTTGGTATACACTAAGAATATAATGCTTACTGAGTATTAAAATGTTCAGAATAATAGACATATACCTGCCTTTTCACTTGGGCAGTTGACTCTCGAGTTTAGCGCTTAACGTTGGTTTGGCCGCCGATCTGTTAAACATCACTAAGCTCACTATATTGGCGTTGCTGCATAGCTGGCTTATTCTTCGTTCTATTGAAGGTAAGTTTTAGTAACCAAACCCGAACGGCATGTTCGGGTTTTTTTATGTCTGTCGTTTGCGTTATTTGGATGTAGTCAGGAACGGAAATAACCGTTTGATGTCTTCCGGTGATAGGGCTTCGACACACGCAATATTGCGTTCAGGGATCCCTTCTGGATCGGGATAATGCTTCAATACCTTTTCCATGCTGGCTTCGCGGATCAAATGAAAGATCGGGTAGGGCGCACGGTTCGTTAGGTTTTCTGCATCGTCAGGTTGGGTACCATAGAAACAGTAATGTGGATGGAAACTGGCGATTTGGTAGGTGCCGTCATAACCGCACTGGAAGATTAACGCATCCACCAAATCCAAAAACTGGTTGTAGTCATCGAAGTCACTAAACAGATTAGGCGCAACGACCAGCGTGGTTTCTAGCTGTTCAACGGGCGTTTCGTCTAAGCGCTTAAGTTGTTGATAAATGGCTTCGAGTAGCACGTCTTCAGCTGCTGTATCATCGACGTAGATATCGATTTGCTTATTGCGGTTAGGTTTCGCTGCGAAGGGACACAGGTTCAGACCGATAACAACGGCTTCTAGCCATTGCTGTACGTCTTGCTCGATAGTGCTGAGGCTGTTTTTATGGGTAGATTCTGACATAGCTGACTTATCTGTAATTATTGACCGTCACGGTCTTTATGATTGTTCTGCGTGTTGAGGGCGCAGGGAGAAACAGGCGTAAAAAAAGGGCCTGCATGTGCAGACCCTTAGGATTATATCGTAAATTCGTGCTGTAACGTCAATCGCGTGATTACGCTTTTACGGGTTCATCCGTTGCTGTTGCGTTGTCAGCCGGTGCTTCTGTGGTCAGATCCGGGAATTGTTTTACCGGTTTCGCCACAAGCTGACGTGTCGCAGTACGCACTTCAGCCAATGTGACTTCAAACTGGTCGCCCAGTTGGTATTCTTTGACTTTATCAATATTGATAATGCCTAAGTCACCGCTGCATTCGATACGGGCTTTGTTGTCCAAAATCAACGATCCTGGGATAAAGGCCGCGGCGCCATTTTCTAGCAGGCGAACACGCATACCGGCGCGGTTAATATCGAAGATTTCCGCTGTAAAGACAGTCGCTTCTTTCACCGCGTTCTTCAGCAAACGTACGTACAACCAATCAGCCACGTCACGTTCAGCCATACGGTGGTTACGGCGGTGCAGGGCAATTTCGTCACCCACGGTATCATCCGGTGTTTGCGTCGGTGCTTGACCTGAGATCAAGGCTTTTAGCAAGCGGTGGTTGATCATGTCGCCGTATTTACGGATTGGAGACGTCCACGTTGCGTAAGCATCCAAGCCCATTGCGTAATGCGGTGCAGGTGTATTACCCACTTCGCTGTACGCTTGGAACTTGCGTAAACGGTTATCAAGGTACGGTGAGTCCTGATCGTTCAACCAACGACGTAGGGCACTGAAGCCTTCCAACGTGAGCAATGCTTCTTTTTCAAACGGGGCTTCTGCGTTAGTCAGGAACTCCATCGCGGTATCCAGTTTTTCTGGATTGAAACCGTTGTGGTAGTTAAAGACACCCAGACCGAATTTGTCACGCAGTGCACGACCCGCACAAATGTTTGCCGTGATCATGGCTTCTTCGATCATGCGGTTCGCAGTACGGCGAGGGTCGGTATGAATCGCGACCACGTCGTTGTCTTCGCTCAGTTCAAAGCGGTAGTCAGGACGGTCAGGGAATACCACCGCATTGTTTGCACGCCATGCGCTGCGCGCGTTAGCAAATTTGTGCAATGCGCGAATTTGCTCTTCGATGATGGCGTTCGGTGCCCAGCCTTCACATTCGCCGTTTTCAAGCAAATCAGACACGTTGTCGTACGATAGACGACCTTGTGATTTGATCCATGCAGCGAAGAAGTGAATGTCATCTTGGATCACGCCGTCAGCGCTCACCGTGACACGGCAACAAATCGTTGGACGCTTTTCATCTTCAAGCAGTGAGCACAGCTCATCACTCAGTTCACGCGGTAACATAGGAATGTTACGGCCTGGTAGGTAAATGGTGAAACCACGCTGACGCGCTTCGTCATCCATTTTATCGCCAACCGAGATGTAAGACGTTGGGTCTGCAATCGCAATCGTGATTTCAAAGCTGCCGTCTTCCTTCACAACGGTGTACAGCGCATCATCCATATCTTTGGTGGATTCACCGTCGATGGTGATGAATGGCACATCCGTCAGGTCTTGACGCTCAAGGCCTTCATCCAGCATTGACCAGCTGGCTTGTGGCGCAGGTTCTGCATTGGGCAGGTCATGACGGGCTAGGGTGACCCACCATGGTGCAATTTTGTCGTTGCTGTCAGTGATTTTTTCTTTTATATCACAGAAGAAGGCTTTGTTATCGCCAACTAAAGGGTGACGCGTCAGCATTGCGACTACCCAGTCGCCTTCTTTCAGAAGTTCTGGATTCAAGCCTTTGACTGGGCGTGCTTTAATAGCCTCTTTTAACTGTGGGTGATCCGGCACGACGTGCAGACGATCGCGGATCATTTTCACGCGACCGATAAAGCGATTGAGTTTTTGTTCAATCAACTCTTGCGGTTCAGCCACTTCACGCTCTTTTTCTGTACGAATAACGGCCATAACACGGTCACCGTGCATGACATTTTTCATATAGTTAGGCGGAATGAAAACGCTGTCTTTGTTGTCAATTTCCAGAAAACCAAAACCGCGATCAGTGGCCTTGATGGTGCCTTCTTTTTTAGGAAGGGTTTCCTGGATCTGTTTTTTAAGCTGTGCTAGTAGAGGATTATCTTGAAACATTATGCCCGGTCTCAGGTTGTTAACTCGGACACTATAAAGTTTTCAGCCAGCAAAACCAAGTTTAACCCGACCGAGAACGTCCGATAAGGAAGATGTAAAAATAAAGTGTATATAACAAACCTGATAAAAGTATGAAATCAGGTGCAAAATATCGGGTTTGCCAATTAAGAACGTAGAAACCTATAACCGCGATCAAAAAATAGACGTCCGCCTTTTCCCTTCTGTGCCAGAATCCTTTATAAAACATTCTCCTGTGAGTAGAACACAGACGAGAGCAATCGTGCAGTTGCTCATCATACAGACAAGGAACTGCTGGCTGTTTATCGCGTAGCCTTAAACTCGGTGGGATAAGTGTCGATTTGGCGGAAGACGGATATGGAAAAGCGTGATGCGCTCTCACCATTGGCAAATCAATTGGCGAGACAAGCGAATATGGAGCATTGGTGCGTTTGCCTGCTCTCGACATTGAACCAATCATTACAGTTAGACACCATCACGTTTGTGGTTGAGCAAGAGGGAGAAAGCCATGTGATGGCTTGCTGGATGAATGGGGCATTCCGCTATTATCCTGTTCCCATTCCTCTGCACGCGTTCAACGATGTGCCCCTTGTTTGTTTTACGCAAAGTAAACATGACGACTACACCGTACAGAAAGTGGATAGCCCGGACTATGTGCCTATTTGGGACAAAGAAGAGCGGCCATTAATCCGCTTTGTGATGCCTATCCGTACTCATTTTCGTTCGGTGGGTTACCTTTATGTTGACACTACGCAACCTGAACACCTTGAAGCACAACAACAGGTACTTGAGTCCTTCTTATTTTTGATTGCCTCTGATCTCAGTGCGCGTTTACTGCAAGATGAAGTGTTGGCCCACCATATTTCCCGCCGCAGCGTCGAAGCTGAACTCGAGATGAGAAACCATTCCATTACGCATTATTTGTCGTTGCTGAAAAACTTACATGATGTGACATTGACCCTGTCTAAAGCGAGCGGCTTAGACCAACTTTATCGCGATGCTGTGATGCTAGGGCGGCAGTATTTGGCGATAGACCGCATGGCGATATTCCTGACGGACTTTGATAAAAATGAAATGCGTGGCACGTTTGGCACAGACCCTGAGGGCAACTTGGTATCGCGTGCGCAGTTTACCAGCGCCATTCCCGACCACCCATTAGTGAATGAAGCATTAAGCCGTAAAGACCACGTGGTGGTTAAAGAGAATGCACCGCTGTATTTCGGAACAACACAGGTCGGGGTAGGGTGGAACGCTATGATCGCGATGTGGAACGGGGATAATTGTATCGGTTGGGTGGCGGCCGATAACTTAATTAATCAACGTATATTGACTGAGCACCAAAAAGAAATTTTGAAGTTGTTTGGTGCCGCATTAGGGCAGCAAATTGTGATCCGTCGTAATCACGAAATGTTGCAGCAGTTGAATTTAGAATTGGAAGAGCGGGTGAATGAACGCACCCAAGCGATAAAGCTGGCTAATAAAGCGTTAGAAGAAGCCAATAAACAATTAGCATTGTGGTCAATGCAAGATGGCTTAACCGGTATTGCCAATCGCCGATTTTTTGATCTTTCTTTACAGCGCTATTGGGAATTGGCGGCGGAACAAGGCAACACGCTTCATTTGGTGATGATTGATGTAGACCATTTTAAGCGCTTCAATGATGAATATGGTCATGTTGAAGGGGATACCTGCTTAAAGCGCATTGCCAACGCATTAGATGTGATCATGAAACCCTACCTGAACGCTATTGTGAGCCGTTATGGGGGGGAGGAGTTCACGTGTTTAATGCCGTCGCTGTCAGTGAGTGACGCGAATGCCCTCTGTCAGCGAATCATTAAAACGATTGCTGCGTTGAATATCCCTCACTGCCAAAGTGAGTTAGGAATTGTCACCGTCAGTGTGGGCGTATGTAGCCGCATACCACAAAGTGGGGATGAGGCGGTGTGTTTACTTCATGGCGCGGACAAAGCGCTATACCAAGCGAAAAAAGCCGGTCGCAACCAGTTGTACCGATATAAATACGTGCTTCAGAGTGCTGAATGTGAGCTAAATTGAGGTAAATGCTGTTAAGGAAATCAMAGATTTAAGATGTAACAGATGAAGAATAGCTGTGGCGTTGTTCGCATTGTATAAATAATAGGTTATTGACAGTTATTTTGTGACGTTGCTCAATTTTTTCTGGCTTTTTATCGAGTAATGGCAGACAATGCGCGCCTCAAATCGTCGAGGCCCATGCTTGTGGTTGCTGTTGCAGAACCGTTTAAAGCCGAAGGGGCCCCGTTTTTAGTTAGATTATATATTGGGATCCCAATGCTAGAATCTGTTACAGAATTTCGCCAGTTAGAACTGGCAGATACACTATTATCCGCACTTGACTCAATGGGCTTCGTTGCGCCTACTCCTATCCAGGCGGCGTCAATTCCACTTCTATTGACTGGTACAGATGCACTTGGTAAAGCGCAGACTGGTACTGGTAAAACAGCAGCATTCTCTCTACCGCTACTGAACAAGCTAAACATCAACCAGCACAAACCACAAGCAATCGTTATGGCGCCAACGCGTGAACTAGCGATTCAGGTAGCTGCTGAAATCAAAGTACTTGGTCAGAACATCAAGGGCCTTAAAGTACTTGAAATCTACGGTGGTGCTTCTATCGTTGATCAGATGCGTGCACTTAAGAACGGTGCTCACATCGTTGTTGGTACACCTGGCCGTGTTAAAGACCTAATCACTCGTGATCGTCTACACCTTGATGAAGTACTGACTTTCGTACTTGATGAAGCTGACGAAATGTTGAAGATGGGCTTTGTTGACGACGTAACTTGGATCATGGAACAGGCTCCAGAATCAGCTCAGCGCGTTCTGTTCTCTGCAACTATGCCTCCAATCGTTAAAGAAATCGTTGACCGTTTCCTACGTACTCCAGCGCGTATCGACGTTGCTGGTGAAAACCGTACTGTATCGCAAGTTGCGCAGCAGTTCTGGGTTGTTAAAGGCGTAGAGAAAGACGAAGCAATGATGCGTCTTCTTGAAACTGAAGAAACTGATGCGTCAATCGTATTCGTACGTACACGTCAAGATACCGAGCGTCTAGCTGACTGGTTGTCTTCTCGTGGCTTCAAAGCGGCAGCACTTCACGGTGATATTCCTCAGTCGCTACGTGAGCGTACTGTTGACCATATCAAACGTGGTGTTATTGACATCCTAGTTGCAACTGACGTTGTGGCACGTGGCCTTGATGTTCCACGTATTACACACGTATTCAACTACGATATCCCGTTCGATGTAGAATCATACATCCACCGTATCGGCCGTACTGGTCGTGCAGGACGTAACGGTAAAGCGATCCTATTGGTTCGTACTAACCAAATCCGTATGCTTCGCACTATCGAGCGTGTAACTAAATCACGCATGGATGAAATCCAACTTCCTCTACGTGATGCTGTTGCTGATGCTCGCCTGAACCGTCTAGGTCTTGAGCTTGCTGCTCAGAAAGACGAATCAAGCGTAGAAGCGTTTGTTGAGCTTGTTGAAAAGCTACAAGAAACCATCGAAGTTGATGCGGCGACTCTTGCTGCAATGCTACTTCAACGCCAGCAAGGCAGCCGTCCTTTGTTCTACAAAGGTCCAGATCCAATGGTTGCTGCTATTGAGCGTGAATCGCAACGTCGTGACCGTCGTGGTAGCGATCGTGGCGAACGTGGTGAGCGCGGCGAGCGTGGCGGTGAACGTCGTGAACGCGGTGAGCGTGGCGAACGTCGTACTTACAACAACGCTGACTGGGATACGTACCAGCTACAAGTTGGCCGTGAGCAAGGCGTTCAGGTTAAAGACATCGTTGGCGCAATCGCAAACGAGCTTGGCCTAAGCAAAGAGTTCATCGGTGCAATCAAACTGGCTCCTGAGCACACTTACGTTCAGCTTCCTAAGAAGATGACTGCAGAAGTTGCAGCACAGCTTAAGAAACTGCGTATCCGTCAGAACGACGTGAAAGCTGTTGTTGTTGAAGGTGAAGTACTACGTGAGCACCGTGGCGGCAACCGTGATGGTAACCGTGACGGCAACCGTGGTGGTTTCCGTGGTAACCGCGAAGGTGGCAACCGTGAAGGTGGCAATGGTCGTGGTAATGGCGAACGTCGTTTCGACCGTAACCGTGGCGGCGACAACCGTGGTAGCTTCCGTGGCGAACGCAACCACAGCAACGCGAATAGCAATGCTAGCGGCGCACCTCGCCGTGACCGTAAGCCTCGCGAAGATTAATCTCTTCATCGATAGCGAATAGCTTATTAAGAAATCCAGCCTAATGGCTGGATTTTTTTTGCCTGCAATTTGTGAACGTCATTGTGCGGCTTCAATAGGATCATGTTGATGGTGAGAAACCGCAGGGTTTGATTCTGGGGTGATCAGGCTATACTGAGTTTTGTGTGTTAGTCAGGACCTCAACTCAATGAACAACGTATCGACATGGATGGCTCGTGATCCAGATCCAACCACACGAGAAGAATTGCAGCGGCTTATTGATTCCAATGACCAATTAGCATTGGAAGAAAGGTTTAGCGCCCGTTTAGCGTTCGGTACTGCCGGACTCAGGGGGATCGTTGGGGCTGGGCCGAACCGAATGAATCGATTGGTGATACAAGAAACGGCTTTAGGGTTGGGCACATACTTGCTTCAGCAGGTTGATGATGCGGCCGCGAAAGGGGTCGTCATTGGCTATGATGGCCGGCCGGATTCCAAACAATTTGCGACCGATGCGGCGGTGATGTTGGGGTCACTTGGGATCCACGTGTATCTTACTGAGACTGTTGCGCCGACACCTGTGGTAGCATTTAGTGTGCGGCACTTGAATGCGGCAGCCGGGGTGGTGGTGACCGCAAGCCATAATCCGCCCGCGTACAATGGCTTTAAAGTCTATTGGGGTAACGGTGCGCAAATCATTCCGCCACATGATAGCGGTATTGCCGCGCAGATCGACATTGCCGCGCAAGCCCCCCTACCGGATTTATCCCTGTCTCAAATTGAACCGCTGGGCTTACTCTCGTTATTGGGCGGTGCTTTTTATGCGCAATACCGCCATGCTGTGAATAGCAGTCCTTTTTTATCCAACCATACCGCGCCAGAAAAGGTCAGTATCGCGTATACCGCCATGCATGGGGTGGGGGCAGATCTCGCCGAAACCTTATTGGCCGATGCGGGGTTTAATCAGGTTTACAGTGTAAAAGCGCAGCGCGAACCTGACGGCACGTTTCCTACCGTGAACTTCCCTAATCCGGAAGAGCCGGGGGCGATGGATATGGTGATTGCCGAAGCGAAGGCTCACGGCGCGACATTGGCCTGTGCGAATGACCCGGATGCCGATCGTTTTGCAGTGGCGGTGCGCACGGAAGAGGGCGAATATAAAATGTTGACGGGTGACCAGGTCGGTATGTTGCTCGGGCATTACCTGCTTACCCGAGTGACGCCCAATGAAGCCTTGGTCGGCACCACGATTGTCTCGTCCAGTTTGCTGGAGAAAATAGCCAAGTCGGTCGATGCGAAGTATTTTCAGACCCTGACGGGTTTCAAATGGCTCACGAATGTGGCGATGGAAAAGGAAACGCCAGAGCAGCCGTTCGTGTTTGCGTACGAAGAGGCATTGGGCTACACCGTGGGCACGACCGTGTGGGATAAAGACGGCCTGTCTGCCTTGGTGGCATTCGCGCAATTAACCGCAGAGTTGGCCGCCAATGGCGCGACGGTGTGGGATCGCATTGAAGCGATCTATCGTGAACATGGGTTATACCTTAATGCACAACGCAGTATTGCGCTGCAGCCGGGATCACCACCGATTGGCGATACCTTGCGGGCACAACCGCCCAGTACGATTGCTGGCCGTGCCGTGGTACGTACGGATGATCTGAAAACATCACAGCGTATTGATGCCGAAGGGGTGATCGAAACCATTGACTTACCGGCCAGCGATGTATTGATTTATCATCTTGATGATGCCTCGCGTGTTGTGGTACGTCCGTCAGGTACTGAGCCCAAATTGAAGTGTTATTACGAAGTGGTGGAAGCCATGGGGCACGAAGATTGTCTGAAGCATGTTCAGCAACGAGCAGAAGAAGCGATGGCGGATTTGATCGAAAAGCATCAAGCGTCGTTACAGGGATAAGCGACATAAAAAGAACAGCCCGCCATGGTGAACATGGCAGGCTGTCGTGTTATTCGCGGTGTCTTTTTCTTGTCTTTTTTGTTTTATTTTTCGTTTTGCTTTTCGTTAAGTTCAGCATAGGTGTGCAGCAATTCCGTCAACACTTTTACCCAACCAAACGCATCGCGAGGCGCATTGTTCAGGATCGCTTCCACTTGCTCACAATGCTGTTCCAGCGTGACAGCTTCTTCCAGATTGAAAGAAATGGCGTAGAAGTGCCATAAGATCAAGCGTGTCATTCGCTCGGTATTTTGCTTGGCCATTTCGGACTCGGCAAACGCCGCTGCCACTTCACCCAAGGCGATCGCATTCATACGCAACATGGCATCGAACTGTGCTGATTTCATACGCTCTTCACTGTCGACTTCTTCTTGTTCAAAAGTAAACAGTTCTTGCATCGCTTCTTCTGGCACCATACGGCTGATCACGCGTAGGCTGAACTCTTCTAGTTCGTGGCGCGGCATGGTCATCAGGCATTCAAGGCTATAATCGCGTTCCATGGTTACTCTGTTCTTTGGTTTGCAAGGGCGCATATTTTGAGTGATTTTGCATGAAATTGCTAGCGCTTGTTAGTTGCCTCGCAGGTTGCCAATACAAGGTGCGCTTCTCTGTGGAGGAGACTCGGCTTTGACAGGGTTTTGACATTACACTGATTAGCTTGGGGTATGGTCGGCGCGAATTTGTGATGAAGAGTGACTATGAGCAAGCAACACACACCGAATGAATCAGAGCAAAAACAGGCTGGCGTGAACGCGGGTAATACCGCAACGTCATCATCCAATGCCTCGGCAACGCCACGTAAAAAGCGGCGTGTCCCGCGCTGGGTGACATATTCATGCCTTGTCGGTGTTCTGGCCGTTGGCGGTGGACTCACCAAAATGGGCTTTGCGCTGAATGGCGAAATTACCGAAAAATTTGAAGGGCAGCTCTGGCAGTTGCCTTCGGTTGTTTATGCCCGTGAGTTAACGTTGCAGCCTGGCGCGCTGATCCGATATGAAGATTTGATTAGCGAGCTGAAGGTCCTGAAATACCGGAAAGTGAATAAGCCCACTCAACCGGGGGAGTATGCTACTAGCCGATTGAAAGTGGAGTTTATCCGTCGCCCGTTTGATTTTCGTGATGGGGCACAAGAAGCCCGTCATATTATTGCGGAGTTCGATTACTCCAAAGTGAAACGGATTATCGAAGGGGATACAAAGCGCGAGTTAGGCTATGTCAGTGTCGAGCCGAAAATGCTGGGTATGCTGGAAGCTAAAACCGATGAGCAACGCATCTATCGCCCAATGGCAGAAATGCCAAAGCCATTAATTGATGCCTTAATCGCGACCGAAGACCGCGATTTTTATGAGCACGATGGCGTCTCACCGACGGCGATTGCACGTGCCTTTTTGGCCAACCTGAAAGCCGGTAAAACCGTACAAGGGGGCAGTACCCTGACGCAACAGCTGGCAAAAAACATGTTTTTGTCCAGTGAGCGTAGCCTGTGGCGTAAATTCCGTGAAGCCTATATGGCGATCATCATTGATTACCGTTACAGCAAAGATCAAATCTTAGATGCTTACCTTAACCAAGTGTACCTTGCGCAAAGTGGTCGCGATGCTGTGCACGGTTTTGAATTGGGTGCGCGTTTTTATTTTGGTTTGCCATTGTCTGAATTGCGTGTTGACCAGCAAGCGTTATTGGTCGGTTTGGTGAAAGGGCCGTCTTATTACAACCCATGGCGTTACCCTGAACGAGCAGAGCGCCGTCGTGATCTCGTCTTGAAGCTGATGATGGATAATGGTGCGTTGGATCGGTTTGATTATAAAGCGGCCATCAAGCACGATTTAGACTTGCAGGCCAAAGGGCAGATTTCTAATCGTCAGCCTGCCTATTTTGGCCAGCTTGAACGTGAACTGGAAGCCAAGGTAAGAGGTTATGAACCTGGCCAAGGGCTACGTCTATTCACCACGCTTGATCCGCGTTCACAAGCCATGGTGGAGCAGTCGGTGAACAAAGTGATTCCGACGCTAGAAGCCAAAGCCGGTAATGAGCTGGAAACTGCCGTGGTGGTGGCAGATCGAATGACCGGTGAAATCCGTGCCATTGTCGGCGGTTCACGTCCGGGTTATGACGGTTTTAACCGCGCGGTCGATGCCAAACGCCAGATCGGCTCAGTGGTGAAACCCGCGATTTATCTGGCGGCACTGGAAAAGCCGGAACAATTCTCCTTAGCGACCAGCCTGAAAGATGAACCGCTAACTGTACGGGGTGAAAATGGCGAAAAATGGTCACCGCGTAACTATGACCGTAAATACCGTGGTGAAGTGCCGTTATACCGCGCGTTAGCGAAATCCTACAATATTCCCACGGTGAACCTTGGAATGGCAGTGGGGCTGGATAGCGTGATTGATACTATGGGTCGCCTTGGCATCAATGAAAATGAAGTGCCGAAGTTACCGTCAATGCTATTGGGGGCTTTCACGCTGACGCCAGTGGAAGTGACGCAAATGTATCAAACCATCGCTAACGGCGGACAGCGCAGTGAATTGACATCGTTGAGTGCCGTGGTGGATAAAGACGGTCGAATTTTGTATCAACATTTGCCGACATCCAGCGAAATGGTGTCACCGCAAGCCGCATGGTTAACCATGTTCAGTTTGCAGAAAGTCGTCACGGAAGGGACGGGGCGTTATTTGAATTCCTTGTTGCCTTCATCACGACTGGCAGGAAAAACCGGAACGTCTGACCAAGGCCGAGACAGTTGGTATGTCGGGGTTGATGGACGCGAAGTCGTGACCATATGGATGGGGCGTGATGATAACAAAGCCGTGAAACTGACCGGTTCCTCTGGCCCGTTGCGTTTGTATGCCGATTATATCCAACACCGTGATCCAGAACCTTTGGTCATACCGGTTCCCGATCGTGTGGTGGATTTTGAGTATTACCGCGATCAACGGGGTGTGTTGGCGCWAAGTTGTACGGGCAATGTGTATCTGCCGACGTGGGATCCACAGGGCCAATTGCGTGAAGGGTGTGAGATACTGCCCGTTAAGCAGGTACAGCGTGGCGTACAGCATGTCGAGGATGGCGTGAAAGAAGGTGTGAAGCAGGTTGAAACCTTCTTCAATAAATTGTTTGATTGGTAAGGTATTTGCGTCACGCAGGTGCGATCGCTACAATGCTGCGCTCTACACTGGTCAACCGAGATAAGTTCGACATGCGTTTATTGAAATCAACCGTACACCCTGAGTTATTGGATCTTGAAGGCAGCATGTTTCACCGCAAAGCGGCACGAGGCATTATCCTGCAGGGTGACAACATCTTGATGCTCTACACCGCACGCTACCATGACTACACGTTGCCGGGGGGAGGGATCGATGAGGGTGAAGACGCGGTACAAGGGTTGATCCGTGAACTGGAAGAAGAAACCGGTGCGCAGAACATTCGTGATATCACAGCGTTTGGCATCTACGAGGAATATCGCCCGTGGTACAAACCGGATCACGATATCATGCACATGGAATCCTACTGCTTTGTGTGTACGATTGATGCGCAGTTGGGCGAAACGAACCTTGAAGATTATGAAATCAACAACGGCATGAAACCGGTGTGGATCAACATTTTCGATGCTATTGCACACAATGAGCATACCATGGCGAACAGTGACAAGAAGGGGATGTCGATTGAACGAGAGACATTCTTATTGAAATTGATTGTCGACGAGTTACTGCCTGCGCGCGCTAACGAAAAACACGTTGCATGATACGGTATACGATCACACTGCGTTGCCTTAGTTAATTTAGGGACACACCCTCGCTACAGTGTTAAAAAGCCAACCCTAACGGTAATCGTTGCGGTTGGTTTTTTTGTTTTGGCGCCTACGACGCAGTGTTGCTAGCGCACAGCGGTTTACTGCACGAGCTCATGAATGAAGTTGATGGTATTTTTCTTACAGTAATACGTAAATTTCGTTTCCTCTACCTGCACATCAATCCCAGTACTCTGTACGATTTCTTTTTCTTCATTCATGTAGTCAAACAGGGTAAAGCGAGCGTCTTCATTTTTGCAGGTCAGCATGTTACCCGTCACGAATTCGCGTTGATAGCGATTACTTTTTAGCGCACTTTTTTTGCAGCTTTCAGAGAAAATAACACGATTATTTTTCAGATCGGTGATGTTTAAATCGAAGTGACGTTCATCACGTCTCAACTCAATCATCTTTTGATTACTTTCACAGGAAAAGATCAGTGAACGAGGTTTTTCTTTGGGTAATGCCATCGCAGGCGCGCTCAGCGAGGCACATAACAGACAGGTAAGAAAGTAAGCATTTTTATTCATCGTAACGAGCCCGCGTTCACGCAATGTGAATGGTTGATGGATTGGATTTAAGTTATTGAGTAACTAGTAAATTCTATGCCTTGACGGCTTATCTTGGCGTTATGCTGGCATGGTGATGTTTTTTTGCACGGTACAAATAAAAAGAGTTAAACCGACGGCACATTGTGGTGCTTGGTGGTACATAACACGAACATCAAGCTGTGATGTTAGCCGTGATTTTTTGGGTGAGGAAAAAAGGAAAAATACCTGATAATAATAACAATAGCGTGATCGTGAGCGGGTAAATGTGCAACGTGGGGCGTTGTTCACGTTGAATGCTGTGGTCTGCCCCGCTAAATACCGCTATACGGCCTTAGGTCTATTGATTATTCAATGGCTTAGGGGACTTAGATGATGGGGTAGGTGTTTTTTTGTACGCATAATGCCTGCGTGGTGAAACTTACTTTTATATGTGCATTTAGGAGAAAATAATCCTCCCATCATGGGCAAAGGGAGGACATATGAGAAAACAATTATCTGTTGAACGGTGTAAATTATCCCTTATAAGAACAAGGGCATCTGATGGTAAACACAGCCCAGCCCGTTACCTCTACTTACGCTTGAATAAAGGTTTTTGATAATGAAAAAGCACCTATGGACCGGTTTTATTGAGACAGTTAAACGTGAAGTGGTACCTGCATTAGGTTGTACCGAGCCTGTTTCGGTTGCATTGGCTGCGGCCATTGCTACACGCACTTTGAAAGGTCAGCCTGTGCGTATTGACGCGTTTGTGTCACCTAACCTAATGAAAAACGGCATGGGTGTTGGCGTACCGGGTACGGGTATGGTCGGTTTGCCGATTGCTGCGGCAGTGGGTGCTTTGGCGGGTGAGCCAGATGCCGGTCTTGAAGTGCTAAAACACATTACCGCAGATGATGTTGCGAAAGCCAAAGTGCTATTGGATAACAATGCCGTAGCAGTAGGCGTGGCGACCGTAAGTAATATTTTGTATGCGAAAGTCGTTGTTGAGACAGCGGAAGAGACGGCGAGTGTGATCATCGCAGATGGCCACACCAATGTGGTATCGATTGAAGTGAATGGCACCGTGACGTTCATTGCCGATCAGCCGACGGATTCTGCTCCGGTGAAAAAAGAAAACATTTTCGAGCAAGCGACGGCGCACGATATTTACGATTTTGCGTTGAATGCGCCTCTGGAAGACATTGATTTCATTTCACAAGCGTACGATTTGAATAATGCGTTGTCAGAAGAAGGCTTGACGGGGAATTATGGTTTGCAAATTGGTGCAACGTTCCAGCGTAACGTTGACCGCGGTTTGCTGACTGGCGGTTTGATGACAGACATTCTGCGTCGTACCTCTGCCGCGTCTGATGCGCGTATGGATGGCGCAATGATGCCAGCAATGAGTAACTCGGGTTCAGGTAACCAAGGCATTGCGGCAACCATGCCTGTTGTCGTCGTGGCTGAGCATGTGAAAGCGGATAAAGAAACAACGATCCGTGCTTTGATGCTGTCTCACCTGATGGCTATTTATATTAAGAGCTACCAAAATAAGCTGTCTGCGCTATGTGGTGCAACAACGGCATCAATGGGGGCGGTGGCAGGCATGACATGGTTACTTGGTGGTCAGTTTACTCAGATTAGTGATGCGATTTGCAGCATGATAGGTGACATTACCGGTATTATCTGTGATGGTGCAAAAACCAGTTGTGCTATGAAGGTCTCTTCATCGGCGAGTGCTGCACTGAAAGCCGCGTTGATGGCGTTGGACGGTATCCGTGTGACGGGCAGTGAAGGTATTGTTGCGGATGACGTGGACAACTCTATTCGTAACATGTCGGCATTGGCAAACGGCGCAATGACACAAACAGACGTACAGATCCTTGAGATCATGGTACACAAGTAATCACAGATAAGTTATTGATTCTCTGACTATGTCGAGTACCAAAGGAAAGACATAGTTAGCAGGATCTCGGCGTTAAGATACATCTTCGATGACTCTGCATTAAAATGAAATCGCAAAATTGCCAATGATTTCATTCTCTCTATTCTTGATACTCCCTTCACGTGACTCTTCACAGTATGAAAAAGCGAGATGGATATTCTCTACGTTTCCGTACATCAATACATGCCGTAATAATATGTCACTGTTTAACTGATGAATGTGTGACTCCCACGAAATGGCGCTTTTAAATAAATTAAAATTTACTTTCATAGATTGAATGTTTCCTTTTTTACTGTGTGATTTTGTTCACGATATTGTTGAAACCAAAATCGTTTTCGACCGGTGGATCGAGACATAGGTATCCTTATGATGTTATTGGTAGAGGAAATAATTGCGTATAAAACAGACAGGGTGTGAAATTTTTATGACTGAGAATATAACGAATGGATGGGATGCAAAGAGTAACGATATTGACAAAAGCAGGGAGTGGGAAGTGTTAAGCTTTTTGAAGATACGGTATAGATGATTGCGTGACGTGAGTGAAAAGTGACGTAAATGGCGAGAACGCCATTTACGTCGACTTTCGAAATTATAGCGCTACAACGTTAGCTGCTTGAGGGCCTTTTTGACCCTGCTCTACTTCGAAAGATACTTTTTGGCCTTCAGCAAGAGTTTTGAAACCCTCTGAAGCGATAGCACGGAAATGAACGAATACGTCAGCACCGCCGTTATCTTGAGTGATGAAACCGAAACCTTTCTCTTCGTTGAACCACTTAACGATACCAGTTGTTTTGTTAGACATAATATGTCCCTTATATAATTAAATTCATAAAATTATCGCAAAATGCGATGCGCTGATAGTCTGAATTATTTAATGTGACGATAAAGCTAAGGGAAACACTGAGAATAACAACAATGACGAAGAAATACTGAGGCTTACTTTTACTTGAAGTTTCATTAATAACTCCTAACAACAGAGCGAGATGGATAATACCTCAGTTGAGATTTATGTAAAGGTTTTTAATGAAAATTAAGGTGAAATGAACGAAATTTATCTGCTTTCGAACAAAATTATGCCACGTAGAGCGTTGTATCATCAGGGGGGAGACATTTTCTGGAAGGATGATATCGATGAGCCTGAATGTGACGTCACTCAGGGGGGGCGACCAGTACACGCCCGTAGCGACTTTTCTGTACCAGATCTTGAAGCAAGCTTTGTTCATTGCTGGTACAAAACAATTGACGAACAAAAATGCCTTGCCATGTCACCGCACCTTTTTCGTAATGTGGGGCATCGGGGCCCGCAAACCGTGAATAGTCGTAAATTTCAAACCGTACCTCAGGGCTTTCCTCATCAGCAGGTTTATGGCACACCGCTTTATAGCGAAAAGCCAATTGCCGTTCTTGGGTGTCACGCGTAAACGACACGTATTTCTCGGGGCAAGTTTCATCAAAGTCTACGGTTGCGTTGTGGCTGATCGTGAGCCGATACGTGTCGTTTAATTTAGAAAAGGTGATGGCATTACCACCATTGAGGCAAGAAAAGAACGATTCGGGCACCTGTGCCTGTGTACTCAGGGGGAATAACAGGGTTATGCATGCCGCAATGCACCCTGCGGTGACGGAAGATGATTTCAACACAATGATCTCTGTTTGTTCCCGAAACGGCAGGGAGGGTGAAGGTCGTTGTGCGTCATCCTGTCATGTGCTGTGGTGTTTGCATTCAAAACGTGGTGAATATTCCACCGTCATTACATTCTCTTTTCTGGTTTTCATTCGTTACCTGTTTGTATGTTACCTATGGCACACAATGTGTCTTGTCTTCCGTCTTTTATTTTCCCGCCTTAGCTATCTTCCTTGATGGCCAAGGCCTGCTCTTTTCATGCTGAGTATTCAATGATCTTATGTTATTGGGGTGGGGATGTGTCCTTCTCTTCTGGCACATAGCCTTTGGATGGCGGCGAACTGACATCGGATGTCACCCATCCACCGCCTAACACTTTGTACAGCGTGAGGAAATTCAGCTGTTCAGAGAGCTTGGTATTAATCAGTTCTTGTTGTGCGGTGTAGTAAGAACGTTGTGAGTCTAATACGGTGAAATAATCATCAATCCCTTCATCAAACCGCAAATTGGACAAATGGAAACTGTCGCCTGTCGCGTTGACGAGCATTTGTTGTGCGGCCACTTGATCTTTCAATGTTGCTTGATTGGCTAGCGCATCGGCCACTTCCCTGAAGGCCGTTTGAATGGCTTTTTCATATTGATTGAGCGCAATTTGTTGATCCGCTCTGGCAACGTCTAATTGTGCATCCAGCTCGCCCCAACGGAAAATAGGTAACACCAAGGTTGGGGTAAAGGTCCAGCTTAAACTGTCACTGGAAAATAGGTCACTCGCTGAAGCGCTCAGTAATCCGCCCGTGGCGGTCAATGAAATGGCAGGAAAATAGGCGGCTCGTGCCGCTCCGATACTGGCGTTGGCCGCAATAAGCTGATGCTCCAACGCCTGGATATCAGGGCGGCGTAACAGGACCGTTGAGGGCATACCCACCTGAATAGGTGCAAATTGAATGCGATCGGCTTTTTGAGGTAAGAGGTTGGCTGGAATACGGGTGCCGACCAAGGTGGTGAGTGCATTAATGTCTACATTCACTTGGCTGGTGAAGCGGGCGACATCTTTCAGCGCGGTGGCAACCGTGGTTTGTGCCTGTGCCACATCCAAGCCGGTGGCGACGCCGCTGTTTAAACTCTTTTGGGTTAAGTTGAGGGAGTCTTGCTGCAGCACCAAGGTGTCTTTTGCTAGCTGCAATAAATACTGATCCGCAAGCAGGGTGAGGTAAGCTTCAATCACCCCACTGACTAAACTGAGCTGGGTGTTTTTTCTGGCCTCAACGGTCGCCATGTATTGCTCTAAGGCTTGTTGCTCAAGGCTGGCCACGCGGCCCCAAAAGTCTATTTCATAACTGGTGATCCCGAGATCCACGCTGTATTGTCGGCTGATGGTTGAATTGCCATTGTTGGCATTTTCAGGCAAACGTTGGTTCGCGGCCCCGGCAGCGGCATCAATGTTCGGTAAGCGGCTGGCACGTTGAATGCCAAACAGCGCTTCTGCCCGCTGAATGTTCAAGATAGCGATGCGTACATCACGGTTATTGTTTAGAGCCAGATCCACCACTTGTCGGATATTGTCATTTTGTACAAACAAGCGCCAATCTTGTTCGACCGACACCGCTTGTTGATGGGATGGCGGGGGCGCGGCCGGTGTGTGCGGGGAGGCCGAGGCATTAGGCACGGCATCACTGGATAGCACGAGTGGGTTAGTGGCATACGTGTTGCTGTTCGTCGCCGTGTAAATGGAGTAATTGCCTCCTGCCGCCGCATTGGACGATACCGGCCACTCAGACGCCACCGGTAAGGCCGTTCGTTCATAGTCAGGAATAAAACTGGCACACCCTGAGACGAACAACGCCACCATGACAGAGAGGGCAACGCCGGATGGATTAGTCATGGTTCGGCTCCTTATGCTCGACGTTTGCTGGCTTATTAGCGGGTTCGGGATCGTTACCGTGGAACACGCGCGTGACCACCACAAAGAACAGGGGAATGAAGAAGATACCGAGGAATGTTGCGGTGAGTACGCCACCGACAACGCCGGTCCCCACCGCATTTTGCGCCCCTGAGCCTGCCCCATTGGAAATGGCCAGTGGTACCACTCCCATCCCAAAGGCCAGTGAGGTCATCAATATTGGACGTAGGCGAATTTTGGCGGCATGAATAGCGGCGTGGTAGAGATCTTCACCGGCGTCATGGTAGGACTTGGCAAACTCAACAATCATGATGGCGTTTTTAGATGCCAACCCAATCGTGGTTAGCAATCCCACTTGGAAATAGACATCGTTATCCAGCCCGAAGAACAAGGTGGCGCTCACCGCCCCGAGGATGCCCAGTGGAATGATCAAAATAACTGAAAATGGCACAGCCCAACTTTCGTACAAGGCCGCCAAGCAGAGAAACACAATCAAAATGGAGAGGGCATACAGTAGCGGTGCCTGACCACTGGAAATGCGTTCCTGATACGACATTCCTGTCCATTCTACGCCGACCCCCGCCGGTAATTGACTGACCAGACGTTCCATTTCTAGCATGGCATCACCAGTACTGACACCGGGAGCGGGTTCTCCGAGAATTTCCATCGCCGCTGTACCGTTATAGCGTTCGAGGCGGGGTGAACCATAGGTCCATTCGCCGTCGCTGAATACCCGCATCGCGACTAAATCGCCTTCGCTATTCCGCACCTTCCATTCCATGATGTCTTCTGGGTTCATGCGATACTGCTTATTGGCTTGGACATACACCTGCTTGACTCGGCCCCGATCGACAAAGTCATTCACGTAACGACTACCAAAGGCCGTGCCGAGAGTGGTGTTGATGTCATTAATAGATACGCCCAATGCGCGGGCCTTGAGTTGATCAATTTTGATGTGGTATTGCGGTGTATCGTCTAAACCGTTGGGGCGCACAGCAGTCAAAAGTTTGCTTTGTGCGGCCATGCCAAGCAATTGATTGCGAGCTTGGGTCATGGCTTCGTGGCCCATACTGGCACGGTCTTGTAAGAACATGTCAAAACCGGTGGCATTACCCAACTCCATGATAGCGGGAGGGGCAAAAGCGAAGATCAAGGCTTCTGGAATTTGGGTAAATGCGCCCATGGCCCGTCGGACAATGGCGTTGACCTTATCCTGCGGCTGAGTACGTTCATCCCAGTCTTTGAGTGAAACGAACATCATGCCGGTATTGGCACCGGCACCGGCAAAACTGAAGCCGGCGACGGAGAAAACCGAGTTCACGTTTTTCTTTTCTTTTTCTAAGAAATAGTCTTCGACTTGATCGAGGATTTCCAGCGTTTGGCCTTGGGTTGATCCACTGGGCAGTTGCACCATACTCATCATCACCCCCTGATCTTCATCCGGTAAAAAGCCGCTCGGCAGACGTAAAAAGATCAAAGCCATCACCACCCCAATTCCAAGGTAAAGCAGCAAAAAACGCACACTGCGATGAGTAATGAATGTCACCGCTTTGGTGTACTTTGTGGTGGCATTGTCAAAATGGCGGTTAAACCAGCCCGCAAACCCTGTGGTTTTATGGCCGTCGGTGGTCTTTAGTAAGCTGATGCACAAGGTAGGGGTTAAGATGATTGCGACCATCACGGACAGTGCCACGGCCGTCACAATGGTGATGGAAAACTGACGATAAATGGCCCCGGTTGACCCCGCAAAGAATGCCATCGGCACGAATACCGCACACAGCACCATCCCGATCCCGATCAGGGCGCTGGTGATTTCATGCATGGATTTTTCTGTCGCGGCACGAGGGTCAAGCCCTTCCTCTTCCATGATCCGTTCGACATTCTCTACCACTACAATGGCATCATCCACCAATAGACCGATGGCCAGTACCAAGGCGAACATGGTTAAGGTGTTAATGGAATACCCCAATACCAGTAAGACGGCAAAGGTGCCGAGCACCACGACAGGCACGGCGATGGTCGGGATCAAGGTCGCACGTAAGCTTTGCAGAAAGAGCAGCATCACCAAGAACACCAAGAACACAGCCTCGAGTAAGGTTTTGACCACTTCCTCGATAGAGATTTTGATGAAGGGGGTGGTGTCATAGGGGTAAACCACACTGATCCCTTCTGGAAAGAAGGGTTTCAGTTCATCCAGTTTTTCACGCACCGCATCGGCCGTTTCTAGGGCATTTTTCCCAGTGGCTAAGGCAATGGATATCCCTGACGCGGGCTGTTTGTTATACGCAGACACGGTTTGGTATGACGCTGCCCCCAATTGCACTTCGGCGACATCTTCAATCAGCACTTGCGAACCATCGGGGTTCACTTTAAGCAGGATTTTTTCAAATTGCTCGACGGTCTGTAAGCGGGACTGCGCCGTGATTGTGGCGTTGAGTTGCTGTTGGGGCATCGTCGGTGCGGCGCCGAGTTGCCCGGCAGAAACTTGGGCGTTTTGCTCTTGAATGGCCGCCACCACATCCGACGGCATTAAATCAAAGCTTTCTAACTGGAAGGGGTTGAGCCAAATGCGCATGGCATATTCTGCGCCGAAAAGTTGGGTTTGGCCGACGCCATCAACCCGGCTAAGCGGATCAAGCACGTTACTGGCGATGTAATCCGAAATGTCATTGTTATCCACGTTGGGATCGTCCGATACAAAACCGATCACCATCAAAATAGAGTTACTGGCTTTTTCAACCCGTACCCCTTGGTTTTGTACATCAATGGGGAGCAACGGGGTAGCCGCTGATAGTTTGTTTTGTACCTGCACCTGCGCAATATCGGGATCGGTCCCAGCAGCAAAAGTCAGGGTGGTGGTGGTGTTCCCGAACGAGTCTGATGTTGAGGACATATAAAGTAAGTTGTCCAACCCGTTCATCTGTTGTTCAATCACCTGAGTCACGGAGTCTTCTGCCGTTTTGGCGGATGCCCCCGGGTAAGTCGCTGAGATTTGGATCGCAGGTGGCGCAATGGTGGGATACTGCGCAATGGGCAGCATGATGATGGCAATCACCCCTGCGAGCATCACTAATATCGCGAGTACCCAAGCAAAGACAGGACGAGCAATGAAAAAATGAGCCATAACGCGTTCCTATTGCTGACTGTTTTGGGGGGAGTGCTGAGGAGTGTGTTGAAGACCCGTGGAAGGATCCACTTTCGCGCTGACCTCATGGGATTTCGCGACAGGGCTGCCGGAACGAACAAACTGCACCCCATCGACCACCACTTTTTGCCCGACATCTAGCCCCTTGGTGATGAGCCATTGGTTGTTAACGAGTCGACTGGCTTCGACCGTTTTGATTTCGACGGTATTTTCGTTATTGATGACAAAAACTTGTGCATCGCCTTTGGGGGTGCGAGACAGCGCTTTTGCCGGAATCAGTATGGCTTTATCGATCACCCCGCGTGGCAGTGATGCACGCACAAACATACCCGGCAATAAAATCTGGTCAGGGTTGGGAAAGCTTACACGCAGGACAAAAGAGCCGGTCGCTTCATTGATATTGATGTCAGAAAACAGAATTGCACCACGGTGGTTATAGGTGGTGGTGTCTTCTAAAAAGAGCGTGATGTTTTTGGATTCATTATGGGTGCGGGTAAATTGCCCTTGGGCGAGTTCACGGCGAAACTGCAGCAGTTCGGTGCTGGAGGCGGTGAGATCCACGTACATTGGGTCATAGGTTTGCACCGTGACTAAAGGTGATCCTTGATTCGCGGTGACTAGCGCCCCTGCGGTGACGGTCGAACGACCGGCGCGTCCGGCAATGGGCGAATAAACGCGGGTATAGTTGAGGTTGATTTTTGCGTTTTCAACGGTCGCAACGGCACTGGCAACATTGGATTGCGCTTCTTGATAGGTCGCGACGGCATCATCGAAATCCTGCCGTGATACCGCCCGTTCTCTCACCAAACGGCGATAACGTTCTGCGCGATTGCGAGCGGTAGACTGATTCGCGAGCGTTTTTCTAAGATTTGACTGTGCTTGATCGAGCTGTAACTGGAAAGGGGCGGGGTCAATTTGATAGAGAGGCTGACCTTTTTTCACCATCGTGCCTTCATCAAATAATTGACGGAGGATAATCCCGCCTACCTGTGGGCGAACTTCTGCCTCAAAAGAAGCCAGTGTACGGCCCGGCATTTCATCTTTCAGTTCTACCGGTTGGGTCTGAATGGTGACATAACCAATATCATATTGTGGCCCCTGTGCGGCGGGGGTTTCTTTCTTGTCACACCCTTGCAGCAGGCTGGCACTGAGCCATACGGCCGTGAGAGACAAGCGTTTTAATGTGCACAAATTCATCATAATCACAGCGTATGTCCACCCCATTCATCAATGACAAGCGCACGCTCAGCAAAAGCCTGCGGATTATGAAAGCTTATTGAATATTTTTAGGGGCTTATGTCTTAACTTTGCGTTAAGTGGCGAGGGGAGAGACGGTAGAGGGGAGTATGCGGCCGCTTTTCAGTCAGTTACTGCGTGAACGACCGCATGGGGAAAAGGATGAAAAAGGATAAATAAGTGCTCTATGTGTCCGCGAGTTTTTTCATTTGTAGGCCAAGGAAGACAAAACTGATCCCTTCTATCAATAATGACACGCCAACAAAGATCCCCAGTAACGATAATGAGAACGTCGGATCATCCAGATAAGAAAAGAAATACACGCCAATGATGACGGATAACAAACCACTTAAAATAATCCACGTACTGCCGGGCAAGGCGCGATTGCTCATGCCAAAAATCATGCGCGTGACACCGTTGAAAATCATCACAATAATCATCAGCATCGTGATGGTCACCAAACCGGCCAGAGGTTTGAACAGGATGAACAGCCCACCGACGATATAGAGCACGGCACTGAGTACGTACCAGAGTTTGACCTTCCATGCCTGAATACTGAAGGTGTGATAGGCCTGCACTAAGCCGCTAAACAGAAAAATAGCGCCAATAATGGTCGTGATGGTGATGCCAGCTGCTATGGGCAGACTGATCGCGCCAATGCCGGCGAGCGCGATAAGCAGGCCGACAATGACAAACCATTTCCAGCCTTTCGATAAAAAAGCATGCCCGACAGAGGACTCCGGTGTTTGACTTGGTGTTTCCATGCGTAACCCCTCGCTGTGATGGTAATGATGACTAATTACTTACTGTGATTGGTATGACGTGCAGTGTTAATGCGCTGCAATCATGGTGAATAATCATTCCAAGTCTAGTTGAGGTCAGCTGACGATATGATCTTTCAGGGAAAATACGTGAAGATAAGACGAAGCGCGACACCACCGAAAAAGTGATGCCGCGCTAGGAAGGCGTATTATGAAAGCTTGTTATGAAAACAGCGGCGTGCACCTTGGCACGGGGCTTACACCGCCATCGCCGTAGGGTGAAGATACTGCTGCCATGCCGTGTGGTACAAGGCTTTAGAGGTGGCACGCAGTTGGTTAATTTGCGCGTTTTCAAACTCGCTGACATCACGTTGTTGAGAAAGAGCAACACGCTCAATGCGTTGGATTTGTTCGTAAATCTTGTGCTCTTCACCGTTTTTGACATCAGAAACGGCGGCCAAGTGTAACTGCACTTCGGCAATCAACTGTGACTCAGGTAAACGTACCAAGACTTTCAAGTCACGGTAACCAGATGCCGTCGGATTTTTAAAGCGGTTCTTTACCGCAACCAAAGTGGCTTCTTTTCCCATCAACTCAAATGCTTGCACAAGACTAGGGATATCTTTCGCGACTAATGAAGCACGCGCAAGGTCAGTGATTTTTGTGACGTCACCAGCCAGTTCTGTATCGATTTTGGTCTGTGCACGTTGCTTAGATTTGACGCCCGGCAAGATGACCTCAGTGTGTGTCAGCATGCCAATTTCTTGCATGAGATTACTCAGTTCATTTTGTGCGGTCGGTGCTTGTGCGTACAGCGCATCAAACTGCGAGTACGGCTGAGCAATACGCGGCGCACGCCAATCTTGAATGCTGTATAGACCGCTCAAGCTTTGCTGGAAGGATTTTTTGCTGCCTTCCGATAAGCGAGCAGGGTACTCATATTCTTGTTTGTTGTGATCAGTTATTACCGGTGCGGCAACGGCTGAACTTCGGCCCAAAACAAACAAAAGGATAAAACATGTGCGAAGTAACGACTTCACGTCCATTCAACAACTCCTTGTGCCAGGGGTCTCTGGCTATACGTAAACGGGGGGTATCAACGGATAATGCCGATGAGAAAAAAGACGTATATTGTGGTGTCGTATCGCGCTACAAGACGAAGATTATCAGAGTTAGCTGAACGAGAGATGAACTTCGCTCACACCATGAAGTGTGGATAGGGGGCTGATGCGACTTGCTTTCTTAATCTGTGATGAAAGCCCATTGTACGGGTGGGAGAACGCAATGGTGTGATAAAAAAAGGAGCCGGTCAGGCTCCTTCTGCGTGAAATGTATGTGTTGTCCGTTTACTTGTCTGCTTGTTTGTTTATCGCTCAGTGGCTCTTACGCTATTAGCAGGCGAGCGGCAATGGCTGATGGGCTTGTGTTTGAGAAACGAGTGACGGATGCAAGTATTGATGCCAAGCTTGCTGGTACATTTCTTGCGATTGATGACGCAGTTGTGCGACGGTCGCTAATTCAATGTCATTCATGGCGCGCTGTTCGGCTTGGGCGTTACGTTCAATTTGCTGAATGGATTCGTAGATATCATGCTCAGGGCCACTTTTAATATCCGCAATCGCATCAAGGTGCAGCTGAATTTCAGCGATGATGCCACTGTGCGGCAGTTTCACCAGCATTTTCAAATCGCGGTAGCCAGAAGAGGCCGGGTTTTTAAAGCGGTTTTTTGTTTCCAATACCGTGGTTTCACGGCTAAGCAAGGTGTAGGCATCCACTAGAGAAGCAATGTCGTTCGCCACTAAACTGCCACGGGCTAAATCGGTTAAATGTTCCGGGTGGCCATTCAGTTCAGTCTCAATTTTATACATGGCACGTTGCTTCGCTTTTACGCCAGGTAGCACCGGTTGGGTTGATGTATGCAGGCTGATTTGAGTCAGCAGTTGCTGCAATTCATGCTGTGCGGGCTCAGCGAGTTGATATAGGCGGTCAAAGTCAGTGAATGGCTGATGAATGGTGGCCGCTCGGAAGCTTGGAATAGCATAAAGGCCGCTGAGTGAGTGTTGGAAACTGTCCTTGGTATCTTGTGTAGGTGATGCGGGATGTTCGATATCCGCATCCGTGAATTGGGGAACCGTTGCGTTGGCAACAGGGCCTCGTCCTAAAATACACAATAGGACAAAACACGTTCTGAACAAAGACTTCGCGCTCATTGAATCTCCTTGAACTCACCACCGAAACTGATGTGGTGCTATTGAAGATATCGGGTCTGATTGTGGGTTTTCAATGCGACCAAGGTCGAAATATCCTTAATCATTAAAAGGTTGTGATCCGGTTCTCACTTAAGTTATGCGTCACTTTTTCTATGTGTAACATTCCATGACAGTGACGAACTGGCATAAAAAAGAGTGCTAGAATAACGCCGTTTGTTAACCGAGAGATTTGTCATGCAACAGGATTTGATCATTATTTTTGCCATCGTGTGGGTTGGGATGGCGGTAGGCAGTTACATGTTGTTCCAACGCGGAAAGGATGTCGCAAGGAAACGTAAATTGTGGCCGATATATACCATTGGCAGTAATGTCGTTGTCGCTGCGGTGATTGTTTATATTCAGCCGCCGCTATACACCATGTTGGCCTTGTTGGCACTATTGGTTCCCGTGACAATCATGACCGTACGTTCAACCAAGTTTTGCGATGCGTGCGGTAGCCCTTCGCGTTCACCGTTTTTCATGAAGCCACCGGCAAACTGCTCACATTGCCAGAAGCCATTGAAATAATTTTCTGCTTTTTATTTCACGCGCTATTGCAAGCCACGCGCTCATACTCTCTTAGGGCATTGGTATACGGTACCGTCACCGGAGAGAGACAACATAAGCCGTGGTTTGTGATTAAGCGTTCACGCATTTTTCCGTTAATGCGTTGGTCTCAAACTGAATACCTTGCCAACCATATTTCATGAAATTACGGATATTTTGATGATCGTCGCCTTCTGGGTGTTGCAGTACGTCTAGGCGATAATGCTCACCGAAACAGGCTAGCACTTCGGCTTCTGATAATGCGTGGCGTTGAGCAAACGCAAATACACGGCATGAGCCTTCATTTTTCCCTTGCGCATTGTGCAAGGTTTCTTTGCCTAAGCCATTGGTAAAGGCGGTGGGGGAAAAATCGTAATGCTGATTAATCGTGTCAATCACGGTTTTGAAGCTGAGGGTTTCTGGTTGGTGTTTGATGTGATGAAGTAGCGTTTCCATCGCGATACTCTCCTTTTATCGGTCTTCTTCTATTGGATGGTGATAAATCAAGCCCGTGAGCGTGTGGAATGCACTCACGAGCCTGTCTTAATTAGCGCTGACCTTGTTTTTTGGTCTGCTGCTTGAGTTCAAATTCTAACTCATCAGGGAAAACAACCAAGCCGTCTTCGTCTAGGTTCGGGAAAATAACCACAGCCAATTCGTCATCTTCAAGGCCATGTGTCCAGCGACTGTGCCATTTGTTCAAAGAAATGGCTTCTGCTTTACAGTTATCCCAGTCACCGGTTGCCCAAGACTCCGCGAATTCTTTGTTTGGCCAAACCGGCACGCAATCTTCATCGTCCGTGTTGAGCATCACACAACCGTGCTCATCGGTCAGAATCCAAATTTCGCGGTTAGCAACCACTTCTTTAACCAAATATTGGTAACGCTTTTCAGCATCATACGCTTGGATTGTTTCAATTTGGCTTGGATCTAATGGCGTAGACATTTGTCTTTTCCTGTAACACATAGTAATAGCGTCATAGCATAGAGGAAAATTAGACTTTAGTCATTGTGTTAGCCCTACAGACTGGCTGTAGGGCAACGAAAAAGCCACGGGGAAGTGAGTGGGGTGTATTAACGCAAGGTATAAGGAATACGAACGGAGAGTTGGAAATCGGGTGCATCCGCGGTCAGGCCGGCATTGACCCCTACGTTTAAGGTGGTTTCTGGGTTTATCGCGTAGTTTGCCCCGAGCGAAATGGAATCAAGCTGCAGCAATTTCGCGTCTGATTGTGTTTCACCGTTGATCTTCGATTTCAAAATGGTTTTATGACTCAGGCCAAGACTGAACGAAAATTTAGGGTTCACCGCAAAGCCCATCCCCGCACTGAAGGAGATGGTATCCCCCAAATCAATGGTATTAGCTTGCAAGCTGCTGGTGGTGCCATCTTCATTATCTACGGTGACATCGACTTCAACATCGTCCTTAATATTCCAGATATAGCTAAAGTTGGCGTAGATAACCGCAGGATCCATCGGCAGGATCATGGTTAGCCCAGGCTCAATACTGGGGAACCCAGACCCTGTCGGCAATTCCTCAAAGTCACTCAGGTCGTTGATAGGCACATCATACGGAGAGGTCCCCGTTGTGGTTTTAAAGCGCAAGCCTGCAATCCAGTAGGGGGGATTTTCCATATTGATCTGGTATTTAAAGGCGGCTTCGATATCACCGATGTCGCTGCCTTCTACAGTGCGTAAGGTATCACTCGGTACCCCTTGCTGTAGTTCACGCTCAAAAATAGAGTCTGAACGGTAAACCCATGGCACGCGGGCTTCTACTTCTAAGCGGTTAGTGATGCCGTAACGGCCCGTTAACCCGAAGGTGAGAGTGGTTCTATCAATGTCACTGGCGCGGATCAGCCCGACAATCAGTGACGGCAGGACGGTGTAACCGACGATAGAGACACTGTTTGATGAGTTTTGGGTGTATGAAAAACTTCCATCGATGACAAAAGAGCCTTTGGGCGTAAGAACGCCGGGCAAATCAGGATCCAGTAAATCCCCAAAGGTCTGTACACGCTTGGGTTTTTGTTGCCCTTGCGTGGCATCGGTCGTGTCTGCCGCGACGGTCCCTGACATCAAAGCAAGAAGCGCGATAAAGCTTTTATTATTGAACGTGCTCACGATAGCCTCACTTACTCTATTGATTTACCGACTCTTTAGTACATAAAAAGAGGGGTAGGATTAGCACTTTTTTACGTGGTTATTAGGTAAATAACAGATAACTCGGATAAGAAAATCATAGTTGAGGTGAGAATAAGAGGGTAATTGAGATTCTCAGATACAGTCTTACACTTGAGAAGATTTGCGTGTCTATTTATGACTCYTTATTGCTGTAGCTCATTCTGGTTTCCAATGAATAAGGCAGTATTCTAATAGTTGAAATGTTGAGACTGATTTTCATATTTTAGGCATTATAAGTAATGGAAATAAATAACAAAAAGTTCAGATTCAAATGGATCAAAAATTATTAAAAATAATACAGACGGGAAACTTGCCAACACTATAGTTAAGTTATCTCGCAAACACATGCGGGTGATTATAAGAAAATAACTACTCAATATATTTGGAGTAATATCATGCGTAAAACACATATCGCACTTTTAGTAGCAGTAGTAAGTTCTCCTTTAGCACTTGCAAATTCATATTATGACCCGTACAACCCTTATTACGATGACGGCAATGATAAAACCATTACCGATTCATACAACAAAGATCTTGATGCCACATTAAGTAAGAGTGTGCATAAAGAGTACAACATTGAAAAGACGTATAAGTCAGATGATGACACGTTGAAAATGTATGATGTGAACAACACGGATAAGCATGAGTACATTAATAACAGTACTCATGACTATAGCCAAGACTGGAGCATCAACATCGAAGAAACCTGGAATACCGCAGAATCAAAACTGGATGGTTCTGTTGCGTACAGCAGCGTTTCATACGGCGGCGCATGCTGTGAAGACAAAGGCGGTTACTACGGTAAAGGTTACGGTGCGCCACAAGCGCCATCAAGCTTAACGGTAACGCACAGTAACGACATGTCAGGGGCATTCTCTGGTGCGTCAGGTATCAACATTGCAGGTCAGAATGCGGGTAATAACTCGTTGGTACAGCAGAGTGCTAGCACCAATGCCATGTTAGCCGGTAATTAATACATAACTGAGGGCTGTACGCAGCCCTCAGGAGGATGTCATGAAATATTTAACACTGATAGCGGCGGCCTTTATTTCAATGAGTGCGACAGCGGCTGATGAGTTGGATATTCTAGCAAATTCTGAATTGTTGACAGATGAGTTGATGACCGTATCCCGTGGCGGTGAATACGAGTTAAAACTGGATAACATCTCAGCCAGTTCAGATATGTATGGCGATGTTGCAGGTAATGGGGCGTATAACAATACAACGGGTGATAATATCATTGACGCTGGGTCGTTAAGTAATTCATCAGGTGTGTTTAATATTGTCCAAAACACCGGTAATAATGTGTTAATTCAAAATGCAACCGTGGTAAACCTGACATTGAAGTAATTGTTAGTCTATCTACGCTGGCACAGTATGTGTCAGCAACCAATCAAATAACAAGATAAATTGAATTGGTTTCGCAGGGGTAACAAATGTGCTTCTTTATTTATGGTTAGAACAATAGGTTAACCATATCACACGGATGTGCATTATAAAAATAGATTACATATTTTGGAGTAGTATCATGCGTAAAACGAACGTTATGCTTTTAGCAGCATTAATTGCCACGCCGTTCGCAATGGCTGATGGCGGCTATGATAACAAGTACGATGATAAAAAATACGGCGGCGGATATTATGACAAGCACGATGGTGATGTCACCATCGAAGGCAGCAAAAATAAATCAGCGACCATTGATGTCGATGTAGATTACAGCAAAAAAGTGCATTACAACAAAAGTGAGTATTCAGATGATGATTATCTGAGTATGAAAAATGTGGGCAATACCTACTACTTGAAAGACGAAGATAATTCAGAGTGGGACGCATCGATTGATGTGCATATTGAAAAAGAAATCAATCACTATCTTGCTAAATCAAAGCTTTACGGTGGCGTAATGGCAACCGAAGTGACCTACGGCGGGGCGTGTTGTAAAGGTAGCGCGTCTGCCGTAATGGTGGATCATTCAAACATGATGGGTGATGCGTATCAGAGTGCATCTGGTATCAACATTGCCGGTCAGAACGTGGGTAACAACTCAATGGTTCAACAAACAACAAGTACCAATGCAGCGCTTGTTGGCTCAGGTGGAGGTACCTTACCGGGTGGCTCATATTAATTAAATAAAGGGCCGCAAGGCCCTTTCTTCATTGAGGTATCATTTCTAATATTTGTGATTGAACGGTTTTGCTTATAGTGAATAAACAGGTCATCACGTTGGGTAGGCGGTAACGCGTATGAAAAAATCAACTGTATTGCTTCTCAGCTTATTAACCACATCAAGCGCATTTGCGTTGGATTATTTTCCTAATCGAGGCGGCTACAATGTGCCTGTGCAAAGCTATCAAGAGCAATTATTTGGTGATGTATTCCGGCAGCAGTATGATTTTAGCTGTGGGTCCGCTGCCGTTGCATCATTGCTGAAATTTCACTATGGGATTGAAGCGAAAGAAAATGTAATTTTTGAGTACATGTTTAAAAATGGCAATCAAGAAAAAATAGAGCAGGAAGGCTTTTCCATGCTGGACATGAAAAAGTACCTTGTTTCTCTCGGGTTGGATGCGAATGGCTATAATATTCCATTAGAAAAATTCCGTCAGTTACGGATCCCGGCGATCACCATTGTTAACTTTGATGGGTATATGCACTTTGTGGTGATTAAAGGTATGAATACCGATAACGTGATATTAGGCGACCCTTCTCGCGGTACGATGTTAATGGCCATAGAAGATTTTAAACATTACTACAAAGGTTCCGTGTTGTTAGTTAAAAACAGAGCAAGGATTGGTCGGGAAAGCTTTATTACAGCTGATAATTATAATATTTACTCCCCCTCACCAGTAGCAGAAGCCGTTGCGAGAGACTCTCTGTCTACCTTCAGTATTACGTTACCTGGTGCAAATGATTATTAGAGGCTAGTATGAGAAAGTCAACGAGATTGCTTGTTGCGACAGCAATAGGCAGCACGGCACTGATTGCGAATGCATCTCTTGGTTTTTTGTCGGTAGATGAAGTCGCCATCGCGTCATTGAGTGATGGTGAAATGTCCTCCTTGCGGGGGGGATTTGTCTCTGTCAACAATAACATTATTAATATCGGACTCTCCATTAACACGGCAATTAACGGTGAGACGGTACTCTCCACCCATATTGCAGACTTCACAATCAATAATGGAATACTCACGAGCCAAGACGGTAAACAAACCTACGATTATGCCGACCCTCTCCAAGTGATTAAAGTCGGGGATAATAATATCTACGGCGGTAAACCGGGTTCTGATGTCGCCGGTGTGGTGGTGCAGAATGCGTATGACGGTACCGTGATTAATACACAAACCGTATTGGATATTGAAGCGGATATCGATGGATATAACCGACAGACGTTATTTAAAAACCAGTTAGAAAGCGCTATTCTCTTTAATGGTTACTGATTGATGTAATACTTTTTTGATATTAATATCACTTTTTTGCTATTTTCATAGGCATTGCTAATCGCAATGCCTTTTTTGTATGTGTTATCCCGGCGGTGATAGGAAAAAGTTCCATTAAAAATTGTTTATTTTTGCATGTGTAACTTATTGATAGTTATCTTTTTTGTTATTAATAGTTGTGATTGTTTAATTC